>CAZGQZ010000001.1:0-5944 GCA_964527985.1 uncultured Rikenellaceae bacterium
AAATTGTAAATATTTGGCGATTGGGTTTTGCCGGAGCACTTATTATGGTTATTTACGATATTTTGCTTGAGCCAGTAGCCATTAGGCTCGATATGTGGAGTTGGGCAGGAGGGAACCCTCCATTACAAAACTACATTGCCTGGTTTGTGGTGTCGTTTCCTTTGGTGATGCTACTTGGTAAGTATACAAAAGGTAGCGAAAACCCTTTAGTGCCAATTGTGCTAATTTGTCAGCTTCTTTTCTTCGGGTTACTTAATGTTCTTATTGCTTTTGCTGGCATGTAATTATTGGTTATACCTTAATTGTATCGCCAGCTTTTAGCTGCTTATTGCCAAAGGCATGGTAAAATTCGGTTAGTGCAGGAAGTGCTGTACAGTGCGAAGGATAAACATACTCAACCTTGTTTTTGGTAAGATAAGCAATCGTTTCTCTGGTTTGCTTATTGTTTTCCTTGAGGTGAAATCCACCCATAATGCCAGCAATTTTATTGGCTTTAAGCACCCGTTTGGCATGCTCGAGCGTATTTACAATACCTGAGTGGCCACAACCGGTAACAACAAATATCCCATTGTTAACGTTGAAAGCTAGCGCACTATCGTCAACTACAAAGTCGGGCGAACCATCTTCAAAAATAAAAGGGGTGGTTCTCGATTCAAAATCTGTAACCCTTGGTATTTGTCCTAAGAAAAATGCGCCATCGAATAGTTTAAAGGGCTTTTCGGAGGTTGTTAGGTTAAATGTTCGCTCAATTTGTTCGCGAGTTTGGTTTAGCCCAATGTACGATTTATCGATTATTCTGTATCGTTTTGCAAAACACCCCGAATGGCAAACTAGCGAACCTCCATTTAAATGTTTTAGCCCGTTACCATGATCGAAATGGCCATGGCTAAGCACTATGTAATCTGCCTTTTCGACATCTAAACCCATTTTATTGGCATTAGCCATAAACAGGTTCGATTGCGCAGTATCGAAAAGAATGTGCTTGCCGTTGTACTCAATGTAGTAGGATAGGCCAAACTCGGTTGGAGTATCTACTCCTGGTGCATTGTCGATAAGAACTGAAATGTTCATGACTTTAGGATGTTTTGGTTACTTATTGTTATGAAAAATGCTCATTTTTAATAACAAATTATTGAATTTCATTTTCAAACCCAACGATGAGCTAAATATGTTTCGAGTAATGCTCAGGGTCAATGAGTTCTCTGTACTTTAGTACAACCTTTTTGAAATCTTCCCAAGTAGGTCTTTTAAGCTCTGGATTCCGAAGCATTGCTGCGGGATGGTATACTGGCATTGCTAGACGGTCGTTAAAGTTTAACCACTTACCTCGTTCTATAGTAATTTTATGCTCAGCACCAAAAATATGCTTCAGGGCTGTTGAGCCGAGCAGAATTATGATTTTTGGATCTATGAGTTGAATTTGTCTTTCAAGATAAGGCATACAAGTTTCGGCCTCTAAAAGTGTGGGTACTCTATTATTTGGCGGTCGACATTTAACAATATTGCTTATATAAACATGTTTACTGCGGTTGAATCCACAAGCAGCAAGAATTTTATCGAGTAGTTGCCCCGATTTTCCAACAAAGGGTCGTCCTATTCTATCTTCGTCTCTACCAGGTGCTTCACCAATAAGCATTATGTTTGCATCCGGATTACCTTCGCCAAAAATAACCTTGTTGCGAGTTTTTGAAAGCTCACAATTTGTGCAATGTATTACTTGTTGCTCTAGTGTAATAAGCGTTTGACTCATTTTTGGAGAATTTAAATGATAATCAAAAGTTTAAGAAATCCACGAGTTTAGTTGCTATATTTGTGGCTAAATATATCATTAAGAATTTCATACTTTTTTTGATGGAATCAATTGCATATAATCCAATAGGCCTAATTCATAGTCCATTTACCGAAACAAAGGATACACCCATTCAGCCATCATCGGCAAAAGGGTTTAAAGGGCGAATTGAGATTTTTCCTCAGTTTGCAGATGGTCTTAAGGATATTGAGGGTTTCTCGCATTTGATAATCCTATACCATTTTCATCAATCCGAAGGGTATAAGCTACAAGTTACCCCTTTTTTAGATGAAGAACCCCGTGGGGTTTTTGCCACCCGTGCACCCAAGCGCCCCAATGGCATTGGGCTATCGGTTGTAAAATTGTTGAAAGTAGAGGGGAGTACCCTTTTTGTTGATAATATTGATGCTCTCGATGGCACCCCCCTGCTCGATATTAAACCCTATGTACCCCAATTTAACAGAGTTGACAATGTTAAAATTGGATGGCTTACCCATAAAAAGGATAAGATTGATAGCACAAGGGCCGATGGTCGTTTTAGCTAATCTTTTATTTTTCCAATAAAATTCTCAACAATTCTATCGAAAGCATTAACTGCTACTTTGCTGCTTTGGCTATAAACGCTTAACCCTTTATCGGCAGCCTCACCAACTTCAGCAATTAGCGGAATTTGGCCTACAATCTCAACGCCAAGTTCGTTGGCCAATCGCTCTCCACCGCCTTCACCAAATATAAAGTACTTTTCATCGGGGTGAGGATTTGGTGTAAACCACGACATGTTCTCAATAACTCCCAGAATTGGTACGCCCAAATCCTTATTGTTGAAAAGCGATGCCGCTTTACGGGCATCGTTTAGAGCAACTTCTTGCGGAGTTGTTACAATTAGCGCTCCGCTAAGCGTAAGCTTTTGTACGGTAGTAAGCTGAATATCGCTAGTTCCTGGAGGAAAATCGATAATCATGAAATCAATATCGCCCCATTGGGTATTCTCTAATAGCTGTGTAAGTGCGTTCGAGGCCATTGGTCCTCGCCAAATTAGCCCTTGGTTTGTTTTAATAAAAAAGCCAATAGACATAACCTTAACGCCATACTTTTCAATGGGAAACATCATTTCTTGGTCGCCGTTGTAGGCTACTTCAGGCTTTGCATCTTCAATACCAAACATACGGGGTATTGATGGGCCAAAAATATCGGCATCAACAAGAGCCGTTTTATAGCCATTGCGTGCTAATGCAATGGCTAAATTGGCCGAAACGGTTGATTTACCAACGCCCCCTTTTCCTGAGGCTACAGCAATTATATGCTTTACAGTTGGCAAGCTGATTTTTTCAAAAGTGCTCATTTATCTTTTACGATTTCATTAGTTTAAGCAGCTTGTTTGATATTTGCTCAGCTGCTTTTATAAGCGGATATGCTGCAGGCGATGCGGTTAGGCAGGGGTGTGTACCAATTTGCATGGTAAGTAGCGAGTTAACCGACATACGATTTTGGATTGCCAAACCTATAACGTTAGTTAGCTCACCTGCTTCGGTTCCGCCAATAACCTCTCCGCCAATAATAACACCCGAATGCTTAGCTGCAATAAGCTTTACAATTTGCTTGTGAGCAGTTGGTAAGCTACCAGGATGGCGATTTACTCCTTCAAATACGCCAACTAACGATTCAATACCCTCTTCGTTGGCTCGTTGCTCGGTAAGCCCCGCTGTACCAAAACCGGTTCCATCGAGAGCGGTTGAGTAAATTGCTATGGTTCCGCTAAAGGTTTTAACTACATGAAGGTTAAAAAGGTTCATACCAGCAATACGGGCCTCGGCGCAGGCTGTTGATGCCAGCATAGTTGCTACACGCTGACGGGTAATAAAATCGCGTTTCTGAGCGCAATCGCCAATGGCAAATACATCGGGGGTATGCGTACGCATGTACTCATCAACGGCAATAAATCCACCCTCATCAACTTGAATGCCTGACTTTTGAGCCAATTCAGTATTGGGTTTGTATCCCATTGATAAAACAACAGCATCCATAGGTAATTTTCTGCCATCTTCGAGTTCAATTGCCTCAACCTTGCCATTACCAATTACGCTCTTTATACCTGTTCCGGCAATTACGTTAACGCCACGCTCGGTTAGCATTTCGTGAATTTTCTCAGCAAAATCGGCATCGAATGCAAGATTTAGGATGTGAGGAAGTTTTTCAACAAGAGTAACGTTATAACCATGCTTTTTTAGCTCGTCGGATAGCTCAACGCCAATAAATCCAGCACCAATTACGGCAACATTTTTAGCGCCACCAAGTTTCTCCTTAATGCCATCGAGGTACTGCCTGTCTTTGGGGATAACAAAAACGTTATCCAGATCGGCTCCTTGCAGCCATTTTGGTTTAACAGGAGTTGACCCGGTAGCAACCATTAACTTTTGGTAGCTAATTTGCTCGCCACTTGCAAACGATACCACTTTCTTTTCGGTATCGATGCTGGTTGCTTCGTCTACCAACGACTCAATGCCGTTCTTCTCCATCATAGCATCAACGGGCATAAGGTTCTTTTCGCTAGTACCTAGGGTGCCAAAAATGTATGGAATACCACAGGGTACCATAACATCTTTTTGCTTTTTTACTAGAATAAACTTTTTCTCTGGCCAATGAGCCCTAGCGGTAACCGCGGCAACCATACCTGCTGCGCTACCACCAATAATTAAAACATCTGTGTTCTTCATATTATTCGCTTTTTGTTAGTATTCAATCCCTTTACGGGCTTCTATTCCTACATTGAAGTAGTGTTTTATTTCTTTCATTTCGGTTACTAAGTCGGCAATTTCAATTAGCTCTGTTGGGGCGTAGCGTCCGGTTAGTACTATTTCTGTTTCAGAGGGTTTATTTCTGATTAGTTCAAGTACGTTACTAATTGGGATTAGCTTGTAGTATAGCGCAATGCATATTTCATCGAGTATAACAATATCGTACTTCTCAGCATTAACAATAGCTTGAATTTCGGCAAAACCTTTTAGGGCAGCGTCAATGTCATTTTGGGTTGGGTTTTGCTTAATAAAGCAATCGAGACCGTACTGTTTTATGGTGATATTATTTATTGTCTTAACCGATTCGAGTTCCGAATAGTGCATCCCCTTTACAAACTGCCCAATAAATACGCTTTTACCAGCACCAACGGCTCGTAATGCCAAACCCATTGCAGCTGTGGTTTTTCCTTTGCCGTTTCCAGTGTAAAGATGAGTGTACCCTTTGCTTTTGTTCATGGCAGATAGTTTTAGCTGAAAAGTTGAACACATCGGTTGTAGGGGAGACCAACCACAACATGATTATCCTTGACCCCACCGTAGCTTCTCGATTCGGGACAGCCAAAGGAAACGCTCATATTTGCCGATTTAAACGTGCTAATAAAAACATTCCCGCAAACCGACAGAAACGAGAAGGGTTTAACTATTGGAAACTCATTGGTTTTTAGGATATAATCGCGCGAGAGATCCATAAACTCTTTTGGAGAGATGTAAAGAATATACAAATCGGGTTGAACTTCCTTTTCCAAATTCTCATCAATGCCCATTAGAACATTGTGAATTGGTGTGTTCATTTTTGGAATTTCATTGAGTGCCCGTTTGGCTGTTTGCAATGCAATTCCGCTTTCGGCTGAGATGTGCTGGGCAAGCTCTTTATCGTCTAAAAGCAATCCAAGGCTTCGTCGACCACCAATGCAGATAAGGTTTTGAGGGTCGAAAAGTAGAGGCGTTTTAAACGCATCGTTAACTGCTTCGCAAAACCGGATAGGCTTTATTGGCGAATAGGCAATATCCTTGTTGTAGTTTACCTTTAAGCCTATGCATTTTGATCCAAATCTTCGCTTTAAAAGTGAGATCATTGTTGAGACTTGTTTTTGTATGCTGAAATTGTTTTGCTAACATCGGACATGGTAAAGCTGTACTTTTTACGTAGTCGCCCAAGCCTTTCGTTCGATAAATGCTGAGGAATGCAAAGCTCATTACAAAGGTGCGAACATGGTACGCTATACTTGTTGGCAACAAAATTCAGGGTATAAGTGCCTAAAACTTCGTATTCAACAATAGCAGTTTGGTTCTTGTGCTTCTTTTCGGCATGATCGTTTTCGGAATGCTCAGTGCTTTCATTCTCAGTTTTAGGTGTAGC
>CAZGQZ010000001.1:6044-37409 GCA_964527985.1 uncultured Rikenellaceae bacterium
AGGATGAAGATTAGGCTTACAATTAGGTGAATAGTACCCCATTCGTGCCTATCGAGACCCCAAAATAACAAGTTTATGTTTTCGCCATAGTTGGCATTTCGGGTTTCGCCCGAAACTAGCACGTATTTAATGAGCAGGCCAATGCCTGCCATGGCCATTAGCAACCCGAATAGAATAAAATCAATGCAAATATTCAGCTTAGGCTTATCTTTAACTATTGATTTTTTTGTACTCATGGTTTTAGCTTTTATTATTTTGCAGTTTTGGCAATGCGTTTTAGCTTGCTAGCAAGCATTCGGCGTTTTATTGGGCTTAGCTTATCAACAAACAGAATTCCATCAAGATGATCAAATTCGTGCTGAAAAATTCTGGCTTCTATCCCCAGTATTTCCCTTTCAATGGGTTCCAGCTGTTCATTCAGATACTTTACAACTAGCTTCTCGGGCCGAGCAACATCCTCGTAAATACCTGGTATGCTAAGGCAACCCTCGGTGTACCAAGTTTCGCTGTGACTTTTATACAGAATTTCGGGGTTAATAATTAGTCGTTTAAACCGATCGAACTCGCTATTGTCATCGGCAACAGGATTTGAATCCATTACAAATGCCCTTTTAAGCAACCCAATTTGAGGTGCAGCAAGTCCAATTCCCCCTTCTTGTGCTAGCGTGTCGAACAGGTTTTCGCTAATATCTCTAATATCTTCGTCGTTTTGCACTAGCGTTGAGTGTTTTCGAAGTACTGTTGAACCATATTTCTTAACTTTTTTAAGCATGCCTTACTGGTGTTTTCGTAGATAAAATTTTTTCGACTGAAATGTTAGCTCCTCAATTTTTTGCTCGTTAATGAGCTGCTTTACAACCTCGAACGTTGCGTTATCCTTTTGAAGCAGCTCATCAAGTGTATCTTCTCTTAATGGGTGAACAGCGCTTATGTTGAGGATATCATCTGCGGCATTTCCCGTAAAACCAGTGTTAGTTCCTTCAAATCCTAATATAAGTTCAGCGTTAAGCCCCTTATTAATGAAAATTTGATACGCGTGGTTTATTGCTTCGGATGATGCAGGTTTTACCGTTTTTACTGAAGGCGGACGGGTTGGAATTGATATGTAAACCCTTGATGGGTTAACCTTAAATATGAAATCGGCTGTTCGAACATGGCTATCGGGCAAATCGTTAAGGTTGCTAACGAGCATGGTTTCGGTAACCAAAAGTCCTTTATATTTTTCAGCAAAGCTGACTATACCCTGAAGTATTCTGTCAAGTTTTAAATCGGTATGCGGTCTGTTCAGCTTTTTCCATATTAATTCTTCGGTGGTATCAACCTTAACCGAAACCCAGTCGGCTTCCATTAAATCATTTGCTACGCTTTCGTCGTTTAGCAGAGATGCATTTGTTATTACAGCGATTGGAATATTGAACGATTTTAGAAGCCTGATGGCATTCCCCAGTTTTGCATCGAGGGTTGGTTCTCCGTTGGCAACAAATGTTAGGTAATCGGGTTTGCTCTTCTCGTCGAGTTTTTCGAGCAGATTTGCAACCTCTTTATGAATAAGCCAAGGGTCGTAAAACGATTCGCGAGCAATGCTATACCTTTGCTTGGCACCAACCTGGCAGTATATACACGAGTAGGTACATACCTTTTGTTGAGGGATGTTGTTAATTCCTAAACTCATGCCTAAACGGCGCGATGGAATGGGGCCGAATGTTATCATTGTAAATTGTTTTCTATTTTCTTCCAAATTGAGGCAATCTCTTTGCTTAATGCCGAATCGGGTTTCCATTCAACAATACTTTTGCAGCTAACCATTGCATCAACTACATCGGTGCAAAAAGGGAGCTTGCCGGCAATTGCAATATTTAGCGAGTTGCATTTTGCTTCAATCTTTGCTGTCATTTCAGGGTTTAGGTCGTACTTATTAACCAGCACCCACGCTTTCAGGTTGAACTTTGAAACCACCTCTAGCGTTCGTTCCAAATCGTGTAAACCCGATATGGTTGGCTCGGTAACAATAAGCACGTTGTCAACACCCGTTATCGATGATATTACTGCACAACCAATGCCCGGAGGCCCATCAATAATGATATGGCTTAGGCCATTTTCCTTGGCTATGGTTTTTGCTTTTTCGCGCACCATGTTAACTAACTTTCCCGAATTTTCTTCGCCAGGAGCCAAGCGCCCATAAACCATTTTGCCGTTTCGAAATGCTCCAGAGTACATGCGGCTTTTGTCGTTGTTAACCATTGTAATTGCCGAGAGGGGGCAAACCCTTGAGCAAAGTTGACAACCATCGCATGAGGTTTCCGATATTTCAATTTGGCCATTTACAAAGTGTATGGCATCAAAACGGCAGTACTCTTTACATATTCCGCAATTTGTACAAATTTTATAATCGATTACAGCAGTTTGTCCAGCAATATAAACCTGTTCGTCTTGGTGAGTTGGGTTGAAAATAATGTATAAGTTGGCGGCATCCACATCGCAATCGGCAAGAACAATATTCTGGTTTAGCGTGGCAAATGCCGCACTAATACTGCTTTTTCCGGTTCCTCCTTTTCCGCTAATTATTGCTAATTCCATACTTTTCGTATATATCTTTAAAAATTTCAAGTAGTTTTTCCTGAAGTTCGGGTTTTCCTTTGGCCACAATATCTCCTCTGGAATAGCTGGCAGCAATCTCCTTATCGAAAGGAATTTCCATAAGTAAAGGAATGCTATTCTGTTTTAGGTAATCCTGAACTGAACTGTCGCCCAACCCTGCTCTGTTTATAATAACGCCGTAGGGTTTGTTCATTGTTTTTAGGGTTTCAACCGATTGGCGTAAGTCGCTTAGGCCAAAGGGTGTTGGCTCGGTTATTAGTATTACGTAATCTGCCCGTGAAACCGTTTGAATAAATGGACAGGAAGTGCCTGGTGGTGAGTCGAGCAGGATAATTTCATTTTGGCTTGCCTGGTTAATGCCTTTTTTTATAACCGAAACTGGTGAGTAAACGCCAACCCGCATTCGGGTTTCAATTAGCGTTGATGTGTTGCTAACACTGTATTTATTAACCTTGCCGAGTGAAACATCTTTTTCGGTTATTGCACCGAATTTGCATGCTTCGGTACAGGCGCCGCAGCCATGGCAAAGATCCTCCATCACCTTAATTATTTTTGATGGAGGAATTATAAATATTGCTTTATAGCTGCAATACTCGTGGCATTTGCCGCAAAATGTGCATTTAGCCTCATCGATTATTGGTACTCGCTGCGTAACATCGGTGGTGCTTGTGTTCTTTCCTTGAATAAAAACACTATCGTTAGGTTCCTCGGCATCGCAATCGACTAAGGTAACCCTTTTGTGGTTTTGCTGTAAAGTGTAAAAAAGGCTGGTTGATAAAAGTGTTTTACCAGTACCTCCCTTGCCACTTGCAATGGCAATTTTTATGGATTTGTTATTAGTCATATAGTAATCGGGTTGCCTCATCGGTAAGCGTTTCCTTAATTGCTTCTTTCATAAACGATGAGTTCCACGTGTTTAAATTAGTATGGGTTGTAAAGTATTTTTGTGGTATTGGATGTGTGCCCAATACTACCTCTAAGCCAAACTTTTCGGGGATAAACTCAGTGAAATGTTTTAACCTAGGGCATGGAGGATAGCCAACAAGTAGGCCTGTTGCCAGATGAACATGCGTAACTCCGTTTTTCTTCATCTCTTCGGGAGCGTACTCAATGTTACCACCCGGGCAACCGCCGCATGTAGTGTATGCAGCAATTTCAGCGTCCATTCCCTTGTATCGAGCAAATGCCCCTTCGCGGTTTCGAAAAGAGCGAAAGCATTTACCTCCTGCGCAGGTATGGTATCGATCGCAAATTATTATTCCAATTTTTACCTTTTCCATGGGAGTATTTTTAGTTTTGTTTGGCAAAGCTATGCACTGCAAAATCGCCTTTTTTAACGCCAAGTACTTCCGCAATAACATCGCACTTAACCATTAGCAAAAAGAAGATACGCGGATCGTATTCATACATTAACCCTTCGAGGTTTCCTTGACCCTTTGCAATAATTACATCGGCATTTGCGTATGCGTCACGAAATTCATTGCTACACCTTTCGAGTATGGTTGAAGGTGCATCGTAGCCGTTGGAAATCACATCTGCAGCATAGTGCATTCCAACCTGAACGGAATCGTTTATTGTAACATCGTTAAGTATTGGGCCACCCTTAACCACATAGGTAATATTTCCGTGCATTATGGTTTCAATGAACAACCTGTCGAAAACTATTTCACCAGCATTATCGCCAAGGTACAGCACCTTTTTAGCATGGCTTAGCCTATGCTTAAGCTCTTGGGTGTGGTCAATGGCAAGGCTGCTTTGCAGAACGTTGGTAATTGTTTTGTGGATATCGAAAGAGTTGTTTGCTCCATAGTCCATAATATTTCCAGCAATGGCTAATCGGAGAGCTTTGTTAAATGGGTTTTCCGATTCGATAACCTTTGGTTTCCATTCGTTGTAAAGCTCGAGAGCAATTCTATTGGATTCTTCTTTCTCCTCCTTAAACGGATCATCAATATTGATAAGCCGACAAAAGGTTTTGCTTAGGTTGCGCTGAATTTCAGGTGCAAACTTGGAGTAGTTGCCCTTAATTACATGATCGGAAAACGTAAGAAAAAGCCTTTGCTGGCTTTCGCTTACGTTATACTTGCTAAAAAGGCGTTTATAGGTTCTTAAGAAACAGGATACGCACCTCTCGTCAACCATATGGCATTTATTTAATGGCTGCAACCATGGCTATGGTTTTCGTCGTGATTACAATAGTTTGCGCTAAGTTCGAGTTTGTCTTCAATGAAGCTTGTTACAAGCTCTTTTGGGCCAATCATGGGAGCACCAATAAAAACATTAATATTTTGCTGATGAAACAGCTGAATAGCTTTTTGTCCCATGCCTCCTGCAATTACATCGGTAGCACCAAACTGAGCAACCCAACGGGGGTAAAGGCCAGGAACGTGCTCGGGTGGTGTGTGCTCTTTAATATCGGTTATGGTACCGTTTTCAACCTTAACAATAGCAAATGTTTGGCAGTGCCCAAAGTGAGCACATAAAGTCCCATTTTCAAGTGGGATAGCAATAGTTTTATTCATAAATAATAAATGATTAGTTAATCAAGTAAGGACATAGAATACCAATGGAGTAATATTCGCTATGTCCTTACTTGAAATTTAGTAATTACATATTTCCTCTAAATCGGTTCTGTAAACCCAATCCGCGACCAAATCCTCTTCCGCGACCTCTTCGGCCAAAGCCGAAACCTCTTTCTAAATCATCGTTTTGCGAGGTGTTTTCGGTAGGTTGCGATTTTTGGTTTGCACCATAGTTTGTGCATTTTCCCATTCTGCGGCCAGTCATCGGACCTTGTCCGACTGGTCCTTTTTGATCAAATCCTGGCATAGTTTAAAAGTTTAATGTTAGTGTTAATTGTTTTGCTTAGTTAATGCTTACTAAAGCATTTGTACGGTTTACTTTTCACCGCTTCTCAGTCGTTTACCTAGCCCCTCGCCACAACCAGTTTTACGTTTTTTGCCCATCCCTTTGCCTAGCTTGTTCAGCTTTTCATTATCGGATGTTTGGCTGCATTCGCCTAAACGGCGGCCTGTTTTAGCGCCTGTGCCATCGGGTCCAGTTCCATCTAGTTTAGGCATAGTTTAATTGTTTAATGGTTTAGCATTTCAATGATATCAGCAACTGTTTTGCTTTGCTCTTTTACTACAATCATCTGAATTTTAAGGCTGTCAACTAGCGATTTAATTTTCATTCCAAACTCACCCGATACAATTTTCTCAACATTTCGCGAGGCAACAAGTTGAACCGATGCGGGTCCAGCACCATTTTCGGCCTCTTTATTTGGGTTTGGAATAAATTCGGTGGCTTTGCTCTCAGTGTCGTAAACTACAAAGTAAGAGCATCGACCAAATCGTTCGTCAATTTTTGAGTCTAGCGTGTTTCCCGTTGATGTTATGGCTATTTTCATTATAAAAAAAATTTATGATTTACTAGTTTCTTCCTTTTCTTCGCATTTTAGCGTTGCAATTTGGGCATACCTCAGTGCTACATGGCATTCCTTGCTGATGGGTAACTTCGTATCCGCAGCTTGGGCAAATGCACATATCGAAGCAGGAGCCAAATTCCCTCGTATCGCTGGTTGTGCTATCGATATCGAAACTGCTAACCTTAGTACTACCGCAAAGTGGACAGGATGATATTTCGCTATCTTTAAAAGGGTTATTAAAGTAGCATTTGCAGCTTAAGCACTGATACCAGTCGCTATCAAAGTAAACCTTACCACCCTCAATGGCAATTTGTTTGCCCTCGGCAAAAGCTTTGGCAATTTTTTGCCTTACCGATGCGTATATTCGGGTGAACGTGGGCCTTGATATGCCCATTATTACCGATGCCTGGTGATGGTTGTATTTATCGTAGTCGCAAAGGCGAAGCGCTTCGTACTCCTCAAAATGCAGCAGTATTGGTTCGTGTCCCGATAATTCATTAACCTCAGGTCCGTATGGCTTGAAACCTTTAATTGGTGGTGGGTTAAGTACTTTTCGTAGTTTCTTGTTGCGTGGCGACATAGAATTTATGACCAAATGTTCACTGCAAATATAATGAACATATGTTCATTATGCAAAAATTATTCAGTATAATTTTGTAGATTCAGAATGATAATGAAGTGGGTTTTTAGATATATTTGCGCACTTTTCTAAATCAAATGAATGCACTTTATACTATTGTACTTTTAGTACTATCGAACACGTTCATGACCTTTGCTTGGTACGGTCATCTTAAGTTTAAGGATATGAGTTGGTCCCAAGGGTTAGGGCTTTTTTCAATTATTCTTATTAGCTGGGGCATAGCCTTTTTTGAATACATTTTTCAAGTGCCCGCAAATAGGTTGGGTTACAAGGGTAATGGAGGGGTTTTTTCGCTGGTTGAGCTAAAGGTGATTCAAGAGGTTATAACCTTAACGGTTTTTATGCTTTTTACTTTAGCCGTATTTAAAACCGAGACATTTCGGCTAAACCACCTTATTGGGTTTATTTTTTTAGTATTGGCTGTTTACTTCATTTTTAAGAAGTAGGCATTATAAATTACATAGGTTAAGCACAAAAAAATAAAGGGAGACTTTTGAATCTCCCTTTTTATATATAGAAAATAGTTGTAATTATTACCTAGTTAGAGTAGTAGATCGTAAAATTGTCGAGGCAGAAATATGCTGGAGTGTTCATGCCCCATTCGCCAGTATCAGAAGATGATAGACTGAAAACGATACTAGCCGAACCGTTTAATGAGGTTAAATCAACTGATGTCCATTCGTCAACTATAATACTTTGCCCTTCTCTAAAATCAGCCAGATAGAACTCAACGCTATTTACCTCTTCATCATTATTATCGTAACCGGTTATGGTAAGCAAAAACCAGTCGCCTTCGTCAAAAGCAGTTGAGAATTGGTTGCCATTAAGTAAGGTGTAGTATACAAGCGTACTGTTTGTTACATTAACCGAGATAGGTAGAGCTTCATCCATAAAGTTTAATTTTGCGCTTGTACCGTTAGCATATGCAACCGAATAAACATTTTGTAGGCTTCCTCCTTCGGCAATATATGCGCTAAACTCATTTTCGTAGCCTTCTGTTTCAATATCGGTTACGTTAGAGAAAGCAAAGCCTTCCCAGTATTCGCCCCATTCGTTTTCCTCAAAATAGTTGTAAAAGGTAACTGTACCAAAGGTTTTGCTGCCGCTTTCATCGGAGCCATTCCAGTAAGTTTCTGGCGCAAGGTTAACCTGCTGAAAGGTAATGGTTTCTCTTAAGAACGATTCGGTTTCTTTAATGCATGAGCTAAACGAAACAGCAATGGCTAAAACGACAATTCCCACAAAAGTTTTTAAGCGTAACATAAGTTTAAAGATTTAATTGGTTATACAATACTACCTTCAAACCGTAAAATCTGGGGATTTTTTATTCTTAATTGAAGATTGAAAAATAAATCTTCAGCTTTTATTCCCGAAAGCTTACGAATTGAGGTGTTTGCGGCAGGTCTTCTGGCTAACTCCCCGTTAGGTCGGCCTTCCCATCCGCCGGCTGGCGGACAGTGGCAAGGTTGCCAAACGGTTAAAGGAGATTACAGCAGCGGGTACTGCCCCCGAATTGCACGGGGTTCCCTAAACCACGAACAGGAGCAAAGGTAAAAAAATATCGACAATAGCATACGTTTGCATTATCAATAAATTTGAAATTATTAAGTTTGATCAAATTTTAACAGAATAATCTACATATGGGAGTACTCGAGTTTGGTATTATTGTGTTTACCTCGTTTTTTACGCTGATAAACCCATTGGGCGTTATGCCGCTTTTTATGACTATGACTGCCGATTTTAGTCCGCGCCGACGAAAAAAAATTGCAATTAAGGCGGTTTTTGTGGCGCTTATAATTCTTTTGCTGTTTGCGTTTACCGGACAGCTAATATTTAAGTTTTTTTCAATAACTGCCGATAGTCTTAGGGTTGTTGGAGGTGTAATATTTTTTATGGTAGGCTATGATATGCTGCAGGCCCGGCTTGTTAGGGTTAAAATGGATAGCCCCGAAGAGGTTAAAAGTCAGGCATCGGATATAGCCATAACACCATTGGCAATACCCATGATTTGTGGTCCTGGGTCAATTACTAATGCAATTGTTCTTTGGGAGGATGCATCAACTACTCCGCTTAAGTTAGTACTTATTGGTGTTATGGTTTTTGTGCTTATTATCACCCTGCTACTGTTACTCGGGTCGAGTAAGATTATACCGCTCCTTGGCGATACTGGCAATAAAGTAATGATGAGGATTATGGGTCTGATTGTTATGGTTATTGCAGTTGAATTCTTTTTCGCTGGATTAGGTCCACTAATTCAGAGGTTAGGAATTACAGGATAAATAATTTTTCTTTAAGTATTCTCAATTAAAAAATGGATTAGGTTGCATTTTGCCTAATCCATTTTTAATTAGTGGTTGTTCTTTTTATAGAATAAATAGTAGAAATAGCGAAAAAGCAAGCAAAAGAATAAGGATTATTCCTTCGTTGTATGAGTTTAATCGTTTAACAGCATCGGCTTCTTTTGCTGCTTTAATTAATACTACCGGTATTAGAATAAGCAGAGCAAAATTACTAATGTAAATAATAACTCCAGCCCCAGGCCAATGCATAACCTTAAAAAGAAATCCAACCGAAATAGTTATCATGGCAAGCAAAACAAAGACGTTTGATGATTTTTGTGATGCTGTTTTGGCAAATTTTTGCTTGTCGATAAATAGGGATATTGAATAAATTGCAGCAAAGAGCCCCACACCAATAGTCATTGCAATGCTTGCTCCAGGCCAATGCATGATTTTAAAAAGTACCCCAATCATAACAATGAACGAGGATACTAAACCAGAAATCATTGTGATTTTTTTCATGACAGATTAGTTTTAAGTAAACTTACTTTTTTGCCACTAAATGGCAGAGATTTTTTGACATTTAATTGCTGTTCGTATAAATTGAAATGCTAAAGTATGTTTTTGCTTAGAATAAGGAATTATGAATAAATAGTTTAGCAAACTTGTTAATAGTTATTAAAGGTAATGGAATTTTAAGTGGTTAGTCAATATTTGCTCAAAATTATTAATGGTAGCTTGAGCAATTCGCTGCTATATTGAAGTTGGCGAATTACTGAAGGAAGAAATAGTAGCTGTATGAAATAGAGTAATTTTATACCAATAGTTGTTTGTTAACTATTTCTTCAGGGCAATTAGTTTTAGCATCAATAAGCAATGCTTCGGATAGGTTCCATTTTTCTTTCACCTCTTCAACAAAAGCAAAGCGCACAGCCAGCACAATTGGATTTTTGTTTTTGGCAAGTAAAGCTGTTAAAGCATTTGCCCAAATGCTATTGTTGAGATCAAACCTGCCTATTTCATCAATAAAAACAATGGTGTTTTCAGGGGCATTATGTAAAATATTGTTTCCTGTTTTTAGAGCAGCAGGGTTAAAGTAGTATGGGTCGAAATGCAACCATTGTTTACTTTTTTTATCGCAAAGTGGGGTTTTGGTTTTATCGGGGAGCGATACAAGGTTAAATCCCGATCGCTCATTGTTATCATCCCATAACCCCTCGGCTATGAAGCCGCAGTATGGTTTTTTCGAGTTCTCAAGATGAGCAATAATCTCCTTTAAAAAAGTAGTTTTCCCTGCCTGTTTATCGCCTGTAACTATTATTATTCTTTGGTTTTGCACTTTAGTCAAACTCTTGTTTGTGAACTGAGAAAACATTCCCTCGATTAGGGGCAGTGGTTTATGCAAACTTTTGTAGTTGGCTTTCAGTTCGGCAAGAAGCGAGGGAAGAGACCCGTGAGCATAGGCATACGATTTTGAAAGAGGAGCGAAGTAACCCTTTCTAAAATGCCTCGAAACGCCTTTGCTCATAGCTTCAATTCCAATGCAGGTAAACGATATTAGCACAACCGATGCTCTTACGAATATGGTAAGAGAATTAACGAGCAATTGGTTATTGAAGTTGAAGGTTCCATTTTTCCCAATAGCAACAAATACGCCCGATAGCGATGAGATTAAAAATATGGTAATCCAAAACGATGGTTTTGAGATTAGCTTTCGAACCCTACCGTAACGGAACATTGCTAGCAAAACATATACTACTCCTGCAGAGAGCCAGTAGAGTGGATTGGCTAAATTTTTAAATGCAATGAATGCAATTAGCCAGATTATATGAAAGAGTAAGAAAACGATACCTCCTTTGTATTGACCGTCTTTCATTAAAGGTTTGTAGCCTTTGCTACTTGGGAGAATTTCAATACTCCTATCACTAAATCTTTTACTAATTACTAATCCACCTCTATATCCGGTATAAGCAGCAAAAGCACCAATTGCTAGATATATTATAACAACAAATGCGATCGGAATTAGGTAGCCATTCTGGTTAAGAAAATTGTTGCTAAAAACAATACTAAAAACCGATTGGTATGCTTCAATAATATCAGCCCCATATATCATAACAAGCCTAACAAACTTAAAACCAAGAATTGAAAGTAATGCTAGTCCGCCACCCAGAACAAATCCAATAACATTTCGCCCTATCAGCATTACACCCAATTCCATCAGCAGCCCTTCAATGGTAATGCCAATCATTGGGGTTAGAATAACCGCACTTGGAGATACGGTTTTAAGCGCAGCGCAAATTAGCGCTGAACGCCAAAAAATACCTTTACCCCCAAAAACCTTTGCACCAGCAACCATAATTGTTACTCCTAAAGCCGACAGAATAGTTCCTGCAAGCATGGGTAAAGCAAGGTTATGAAGCAGGCTTCCGGCCACAATTTCAAATGCACCCCACACGCTTCCAATAATTGTTGCAGTTTGCCAGGGATTAACGGATTGTTTCATGCGGTAACTCGAAGGAAATTTTTAAAATAATAAAAGGGGCAGGCTTGTAAAATATTTTACTTTAAAAGCTACCCCTTTTGATATGCTCTTAATATGATATTACTTTTGAGCGTATAGCTCAATTATCTTTAGCATTACTTCGGTAGCTTTTACCATGCTTTCAACAGCAACGTACTCCTGCTTTCCATGGAAATTTTCGCCACCAGCAAAAAGGTTAGGGCAGGGCAGTCCCATGTACGAAAGTCGAGCACCATCGGTTCCTCCACGAATGGGTTTTACCTTAGGCTTAACGCCAACTTGTTCCATTGCTTTAACTGCAGTTTCAACCACATGGTACACGGGTTCAACCTTTTCGCGCATGTTGTAATACTGGTCGGTAACCTCAAGTTTAACCACCCCTTCGCCATATTTCATGTTAATAAATTCGGCAACCTTGGCAATAAACGCTTTACGGGCTTCAAATTTCTCACGGTTATGATCGCGAATTATGTATTGAAATGAGGCATTCTCAACCGATCCGTCCATTTTTATAAGATGATAGAATCCATCATAGCCTTCGGTGTGTTCGGGTCGCTCATTTGGAGGAAGCAGGCTGTTA
The DNA here is from genome assembly GCA_964527985.1 of uncultured Rikenellaceae bacterium. Classification (GTDB taxonomy): domain Bacteria; phylum Bacteroidota; class Bacteroidia; order Bacteroidales; family Tenuifilaceae; genus Perlabentimonas. The sequence continues at coordinate 18,090 of CAZGQZ010000001.1, forward strand.
AACTCCATGGCCACATGGATTGAGTTTATCATTTTGTCCTTTGCATAGCCAGGGTGAATATTACGTCCTTGAATAGTTACTTTTGCTCCAGCGGCATTAAAGTTTTCGTATTCCATTTCACCAATGGCTCCGCCATCGAGGGTATAGCCAAAATCGGCGTTGAACTGGTTAACATCAAAATGGTCAACTCCGCGACCAACCTCCTCGTCAACGGTAAATCCAATGCGAATTGGACCATGCTTAAACTCTGGATTGCCTAACATGAACTCAACGGCAGTCATAATTTCGGCAATCCCAGCCTTATCGTCAGCTCCTAAAAGGGTAGTACCATCGGTTACAATAAGGGTTTGACCTATATAGCCCTTTAGCTCAGGAAATTCGGTTGGCGAAAGGGTTACGTTTAGCTCTTTATTCAGGATTATTTCTGTACCATCGTAGTTCTCAATAAAGCGGGGTTTAACGTCTTTTCCGCTCATATCGGGAGCCGTGTCAACGTGAGCGAGGAATCCAATGGTTGGCACTTTTTTATCGATATTGCTTGGCACTGTAGCCATTACATAGCCGTACTGGTCAATGGTTACATCTTTTAGCCCAAGCTCTTTTAGCTCCTTTACCAGCATATTGGAAAGTTCGAGCTGCTTTTTTGTACTAGGGAAAATGTTTGTTACGGTATCATCGGCTTGAGTATCAATTTTTATGTAGCGTAAAAATCGATCGATAAGTGACTGTTGGTTTATCATAGCTAAATTGTTTGAATGAGTGGTTGATTAACCTGCCTATACTGTATAGGCAGGTTGTTATATAGAATGGGTTTTAGCTAAAGAAAACTAATGAAAAAAGGCCTAACAAAACCCAAACGCAATACAGATTAGTTTCTACAATTCTTCAGGTTTCCCTCTAAGCGATTCCCATACTAAGTATCCGCATATTACAAGGAACATTCCCAATCCTAAAATTTGAGCGGGATTTGACTCGAACCATTCGTTATTTACAAAGTTAATTCCTCCAAACTTCAGAATTGCACTAATTACTCCCATTAGAGCACCACCGGCAATAAATCCTGATGCGATAAGGGTTCCGCGTTCGCGACGTACCTGGTTTACTTTTGCATCTTTACTCCGAGTTGAAACCCAATGCGCAATTAATCCACCCACTAGCAAAGGCGTGTTTAGGTGAAGCGGTATAAACATACCAAGTGCAAAGGCAAGTGCCGAAACGTTAATTGATGTGAGTATTAACGAAAGCATTGCTCCCGCAATGTAGAGTAACCAAGGAGCAGGCTTTCCGCTCATCATTGGTTCAATTACAGCGGCCATTGCGTTAGCCTGAGGAGCAACAAGCGCTCCTTCGCCAGTAAAACCATAGGTTTTATTTAGTAGGATGATAACTCCACCAACAGTTGCTGCTGAAACAAGCGTACCTAAAAATTTCCATGTTTGCTGCTTGTAGGGCGACGAACCTAGCCAATAACCAATTTTTAGGTCGGTAATAAAACCTCCTGCCATTGATAGCGCAGTACAAACCACGCCACCAATAATTAGCGCTGCTACCATTCCACTTTCGCCCGATAGGCCAACCGAAGCCAAAATTAGCGAAGCTATTATAAGGGTCATCAGCGTCATGCCCGAAACTGGGTTTGTTCCAACAATGGCAATTGCATTGGCTGCAACGGTGGTAAACAGGAATGCAATTATCATTACAATACCTAACCCAACCAGAGCGTGAGTAAGATTATGAACTACACCAAATTGGAAGAAGATGAAAATTAGGACAGTTGTAGCAATTAATCCAAAGGCAATAATTTTCATTGGTAGGTCCTTGCGCGTACGCAGCTCCTGTTCGTTGCCTGTGGCCTTACGACCAACGGTTTCGCTTACAGCAAGCCCAATGGCACGTTTTATAATACCCCATGATTTTATTATTCCAATTACTCCTGCCATGGCAATACCTCCAATTCCAATAGGGCGAATATAGTGCATAAACATTTCCTCTGCACTCATATCGCCAATTAGGGTAAGGGCATTGGTGCCAACGGGTATGGTCATGCCTTCGGCAAAAAAGTTAAGGAAAGGAATTAGCACAAACCAACCCACAAACGAACCAGCGCAAATAATGGCTGCATACTTAAGGCCAATTATGTAGCCTAAACCTACAATTGCAGCGCCAACGTTAATTTGGAAAACCATTTTTGCCTTGTTGGCAAGCTGCTCTCCAATGGGAATTACTCTGGTTGTGAAAACTTCGCTCCACCATCCAAAGGTTGCAATTATAAAATCGTAAATACCACCAATTAGTCCACTTACAAGTAGAAGCTTTGCCTGTTTCCCGCCTTTCTCGCCCGATACTAAAACCTCAGTTGTTGCAGTGGCCTCGGGGAATGGGTATTTACCGTGCATATCGGCAACAAAATACTTGCGAAATGGGATAAGGAAAAGAATTCCGAGGATACCTCCCAATAACGATGAGATAAAAACTTGGTAAAACTCTGCTTCGAGGTTTAGTATGTAAAGGGCCGGTAGAGTAAAAATGGCTCCAGCTACAATAACGCCCGAACTTGCACCAATCGATTGGATAATAACATTTTCACCTAGCGCATTTTTGCGCTTTGTAACCGACGAAAGACCTATGGCAATAATTGCAATAGGAATTGCCGCCTCGAAAACCTGACCTATTTTGAGCCCTAAATAGGCTGCAGCTGCAGAAAATATTACAGCCATAATTAATCCCCAAGTAACAGAGTATGTGCTAACCTCGGGCACAATTTTTAATGGCGACATAACTGGCTGATACTCTTCGCCTGGCATAAGCTCTTTGTAAGCATTGTCGGGTAAGCCAACAATTTTTTCGTTCTCAGTGTGATGTGACATTTTTAGGTTGTTTAGTTATTAGGTTAAAGCTATTATAGACAATTACAACTATTAAAACAGCATTAGTATTGTAATGTAATGAGATCTGCGAAACGCTTCGCAAAATACAAATTTTCAGGAATAATATTTGGCTAAAGCAGGAAAATACCAGCAGCAAATCTTCCGCCATGCCCCTGTCGGGCTGAGAAGAACGTATCGCTATGGGTTATTGTGCAAATTTCGGCTTGCTCAATATTGGTAGGCATTACCCCCGATTCAATTAGGGTAATTCGGTTTGCTTCCCACATGTTGAAAAAGGTTTTGCCGCTCCTGCTGATAATTACATTATTGGGATCGAATGTTTTGGCCACCTCATCAACAACATCTTGGCCAACCTCGTAGCAGCAAGGACCACCCGATGGACCAATACCTACAATTATGTCCTTTGGATTTGAATTGAATTCTCTACCCATCGACTCAATTAGGAATTTTGGGGTTTTTAGCGCTGTTCCTTTCCAACCAGCATGAGCAACGCCAATAGCTTTTTTAATGGGGTCGAAAAAGGTTATCGGAACGCAATCGGCCGCTAAGGTAATTAGGCAAAGCCTCGGCACGTTTGTGATAAAGCCATCGGTATCGGCAAATGCATCGTTAAGACAAAAAGCACCTTTACCACGATCCTTCTCGGTTATTCTGATAATTTGCGTTCCGTGAACCTGAATGGGAAATACAAAATCGGTTAAGCTTAAGCCAAACGCATTGGCCACTCTTTTACGGTTTTCAATAACATTGTCAACAGGATCGGCTTGCATCATGCCTAGGTTTAGGCTTTGGTATGTTCCTTTGCTAACCCCACCCTTACGGGTAGTAATAAAATGCGATACCTTATTCTTATGGTTTGAGAATATGCTGTACTGAAAGTATGATACTTCATTTTTTTTGCTTTGTAACATGGCAATAAGGTTTTCGTACTATTTTAAAACCCATAGTAATAATTAATGGATACGCTAAATATAATATTTACAAGGATTGAAAAAAAGGTATGCGTGATAAACTATAAAAATTCCAAAAATCTTTGTCCACACAATTTTATACTTAAGAGACAAATGCTCAGTTAATCCCACTCAATGGTAATAAGCGTTTTTAGTGCATTGTCGCTAGCTTCGTTCTGTACATCAACCGAAAGGGGGCGTTTTAGGGTTATCTCAAGGGTTTGTTCAACCCATCCAGCTATGCGGTGCATAATTAGCTTTTCGCTATAGTCGAACTGCGATAGCTCAAGAACGCATCGCTTGTTTTTGCTCTCTAACACGCGTATGCTCGATGGTTTATAGTATGCCGAAAAAATGCTCGAAGCCCGGCTCAATACAAAGTGTGGACTGCTAACTCGTACAAAAATCTTATAAATTCCTTTTAGGGCAATTTCGGCGCTATATCTACCCAAAGCAATTGCGGCTTCAATGTGGTTTCCATCGAAAAAAATATCGCCAACTTTTTGGGTTGGAATAATAACCGAGTCGATAAGGTTATACCAACTAGTGGCGTAAATAGGTTGCTCAAAAATTTTCCGTGACGACTCTGGCATCGATTGAAGCCATTCAATGTACCTTCCAGGGTACTTCTCTTTTATATAGTCGGGAGTAGTTTTTACTGCTGTTCCTTTTATGTCCATGGCTATTGGCTGTTTTTTATAGCCAATTTAGTAAAAATATGCCAACATGTACAGCCTTGCGCTAAAATATTGTTATAGCACACATAAAAAAGAAAATTATCTCATTTTTATGGCTTACCATTTATAATCGATTTATTTATTAAAATGCTATTTTTGTAGATATCGTATTTAAGCTTATTAATCATTTAACCTTTTGGCTGTTGTTAAAGCGTTACACTATAATTCTGCTCGCTGCACTTGTTTCAAACCTTTCGTTTGGCCAGTTCGACGATACCCTTCCTGCGGCAAGCTTAACAGAAAAGGATAGAGCTGCAATGCTTTACAAACAGGCAATTGAATTGTACGAAAAGGGCGAACTTGAGCAATCGCTTAGCTTTTCCAAAACGGCCATATCGGCGTGCGAGCAGGAGGGAATGCTCGATTGTGTTGCCGAGTTATTGCTCAATATAGGTATAATCCACAGAATATTTAGCGAGTACCAGCAATCGCTAAAATACCTATTTATGAGCCTTGAGCATTTTCAAGCCTTAGGACATATTGGTAGGCAAGCATCTGTGCTTAATCAAATAGGTTCAATTTATAGGATACAGGGAAACTACTCGGGAGGGCTTGAGCACCTTTTTAATTCGCTTAAGCTTTTTCAGCAGGTAAAAGACTCAATAGGTGCAGCTAGTGTGCTTAACAATATTGGTATAGTGTACTTCTATCAGAAAAACTATGAGAAATCACTAGAATACTATCTCGCTTCATTAGAGCTTGAGCTTAATCGGGCTGATGATTATGGCATTTCAATATCGTATATAAACATTGGTGAGGTTTATAAGAAGTTGGGAGAGTATGATAAAGCTCTCGATTATTTTCTTAAGGCGCTTGTGCTGGCTAAAAAGAGTGAAGACAAGGATATTGATGGGGATAGCATTGGAATACTTTACAACGAGATAGGCTCAATATACACTCTTTTGGGAGATTATAAGCTAAGTCAAAACTATTTAAACCGAGCGCTTAAAATTTTTATTGAGCTGGGCAACAGGCAACGGCTTGCTGAGTGCAGGCTTTACCTTGCGGACCTATCAATTGAAACCAAAAGCATTAATAGCGCAAAGGATCATCTATACCGAGCTCTTGAAAATGCAAAAGAAATTTCTGCTCTCGATATTATAGCTGAAGCAAATCAGCGCTTAAGCAAAGTTTACGAACTTAGCAACAATACCGAAAAGGCATTCTATCACTATAAAAAATATATTGCAGCTCGCGATAGCCTATTCGACGAGGACCAGATGAAGCAAATGGTGCAAACCGAAATGCTTTACAACTTTGAAAAGGAGATGCAGCAAACAAAACTTGAACAAGCAAAGCGCGACATTCAGGTTAAGGAGGAGACCCGAAGGCAAAAGTTGCTGCGTAACTTTTTAATATTCGCTTTTTTGGTTGTTTTGGCTTTTGCCATATCAATTTATAGAGCGTATCAGAATAAGCAAAGGGTTAACCAACAGCTAAGTCATCAGCAAAAGCAGATACTCGAGAAGAATGAGGAGTTGCTTCAGCAACAGGAAGAAATTTTAGCACAACGCGATGAGATTGAGAAGAAGAATCAGATACTTGAAGAATCGCAGCTAATTATTGAGGCCAAAAACGATAGGATTATCAGCAGCATTGAGTACGCCCAAACCATTCAGCAGGCTATCCTTCCCAATAGGGAAGAACTCGAGAAATTTTTTCCCAATCACCTAGTTGTATTTATGCCCAAGGATATTGTTTCGGGCGATTTTTACTGGTTTAGTGCAATTGATAATTTACTGTATGCTGCAGTAGTCGATTGTACGGGGCATGGCGTGCCTGGCGCATTCATGTCGCTTATTGGTAATACCTTGCTAAATCAAATTATTAACGAATGGCGAACAAAAGACCCTGCCATGATACTCGAAATTATGCACGAGCAGGTTCGTCAGGCATTGAATCAGGATACAAGCACTAGCAAGGCACATGCAAGCATGGATGTATGCTTAGTTGCTGTTAATCGAGTTGAGAATAAGGCAATATTTGCCGGGGCAAGTAGGCCACTTTACGTTGTGCAAAACGGCACTGTTAGTATAGTTAAAGGCGATCCGCGTTCGGTAGGTGGTTATCAGCGTGAGGAAAAACGATACTTTACTAATCATTCCATTGACCTTTCAAATGGTACATCGCTTTACCTAACTACCGATGGATACCTCGATCAGATGAATCCAGCATTTAAAAAATTTGGACAGCGAAAATTTGTTGACCTACTTGAGGATATTCAAAGCCTTACGTTTACCGATCAGTACAATGTTTTACAAACCGAATACGAAAACCATAGGGAAAATCATGAGCAAATTGACGATGTATGTATTTTAGGGATTAACCTAAATGTTTAGATTTGCACTCGTAAACAAATTTTAGCAGTTTGATGTTAGTTTAGCATTAAACCCAAATGCAAAAAGGAATCGAACTATTTTAAATAATTGCTGCCTCGCGTAACGAGACAGTTTTTTTTTGCTAAGAAACTAAAAACTATAAAATATGGCACAAGTGAAGAAGAAACGATCGCTCATGGATAAGTTCCTCAATATTGTTGAGCGGGGAGGGAATGCTTTACCGCATCCGGCATCGCTTTTTGCAATTTTTGCTCTGTTAGCTCTGGCCTTTTCGGCCATTGGTCATTGGTTAGGTTGGGAGGTTGTTCACCCTGCTAGTGGTGAAGTTATTCGTACCGTTAATCTTTTATCTAAACAGGGGCTTGAGCGTATTATTGATGATATGGTGCATAACTATACCAGCTTTGCTCCCTTGGGAATTGTAATGGTTGCCATACTAGGTATTGGAATTGCCGAGGGGAGCGGTTTGATTGGAGCGCTTATTCGTAAGTTAGTTCTTGCATCGCCTAAAAAGATACTCACTTTTGTGCTTGTTTTGGCTGGTATCCTTTCGAATACGGCTAGCGATATTGGTTACGTATTGCTAATTCCATTAGCAGGAGTAATTTTTATTGCCGTTGGCAGGCATCCCATTGTAGGTATGGCCGCAGCATTTGCAGGAGTTTCAGGAGGTTTTAGTGCAAATTTAATTCTTGGTACCATCGATCCGCTTGTTGCTGGATTATCGGAAGAGGGGGCACATATAATTGACCCCAACTACCATGTTAACCCAACAGCAAACTACTACTTCATGTTTGTGTCCACTTTTATAATTGCCTTTTTGGGCACTTGGGTTACCGAGAAATTTATTGCACCGCGCTTTGGTAAATACACAGGTGCTGAAGCAGGTGAAAAGATTGAAAAACTCACGCCCATTGAGCGAAAGGGCTTACGATGGACTTTTATAACATTGCTTATTTGGATTGCCATAATAGCCATTGGCGTAATACCAAGCAATGGAATTTTGCGAGGGCCCGACGGTGGGTTACTATCATCGCCATTGATTAAAGGGGTAATAGCTATGCTTTTCTTAGTTGCTGGATCGATGGGTATTGTTTACGGTGCTGTTACCGGAAAGTACAAGAACGATGGCGATGTGGTTAAGGGGATGACCATTAGCCTTAAATCGATTGCCAACTATATGGTTCTGGTATTTTTTGCGGCTCAGTTTGTGGCCTATTTTAAGTGGAGTAACCTTGGGGTAATTTTTGCCATTGGAGGTGCCGATTTACTAATAAAAGCCGATTTAGGGGTTATCCCTCTAATGATTATGTTCATAATCCTAGCAGCCATTATAAATATGTTTATGGGAAGTGCTTCGGCTAAGTGGGCAATTATGGCTCCCATTTTTGTGCCTATGTTTATGCTGCTTGGCTATTCGCCAGAGCTATCGCAGGTTGTTTATCGTATAGGCGATTCAATTACCAATGTTATTTCGCCAATGATGAGCTTTTTTGCACTTATAATTGCATACTTCCAAAAGTACGATGAGAAGGCGGGGATTGGAACCATTATATCTACTATGTTACCCTACTCAATCTTCTTCTTTATTGGTTGGGTAATTCTACTCGTAGCGTGGATTCTACTTGGCTTACCTTTAGGGCCTGGTGCAGGATTATACTACGAGTTGCCAGCCGGAATACAGGGTTTTTAGTATTTCAGATCGCTATATATAGATTGTCAATTTTAATTGCCCCGATACTTTTCGGGGCATTTTAATTTGCCTTTAGCCCATATTGTAAATTGGTCTTTTTCAAATTATCAAAATAGGTTACCTTTGGGTAAATTCATTGGGCAAGCATGAGTAATATTCCTTTTAACGATCCAGTTATTATTGAAATAGCTAAAGGCAATCAGCTTCCTGCTATTGCTATAACCAAAAACCTTTTCGTCGATTTGCTCGAAGATGTTATTTCGCAGCAGCTTTCGGGAAAAGTTGCTGAGAAGATTTTCAAACGTTTTTGCGCTAACTTTAAGCATTCTACTCCAACCCCTGAATCAGTTTTCGAGTGTACGGTCGATGAGCTAAGGGCATTAGGCCTTTCCAACGCTAAGGCTGGCTATGTTAAGAATATTGCTGAGTTTGCAATACATAAAAACCTTACGGTTGAATATTTTGATTCGCTAACCGACAGCCAAATTGTTGAGCAACTTACACAAATTAAGGGCATTGGGGAGTGGACTGCTCAAATGGTCCTCATCTTCTCACTAAACAGACCCGATGTTTTTCCTCTTGGCGATTTTGCCATCCAGCAGGGCATGAAACAACTTTATAGTTTAACCCAAGAGGGGCGAGAATTAAAACTCCGACTAACCACAATTGCTGATGCATGGAAACCTTATAGAACTCTTGGTACACGCTATGTTTGGCACTACTTAAACCAGCAAAAAGCTAATGCGGTAAGGCTTTAATTTCGGTTGCGTATTTGGTTATTAAAATGTGTTAAAGCCACTAATTTTAGTGGCTTTTTGCTATATTTGTTATTCTAGTTCTCATAGCAAAAGAATATAAATTAATAGTTTGTATGGCCTATTTACTTAAAAGAAAAATAGCAGTGGTTACTGGAGCCTCTTCGGGTATTGGAAGAGCAATTGCCATTGAGCTAGCTCGAAGTGGTGTTACGGTTGTACTAGCTTCACGCGATGAGCAGAGGTTAAACAAAGTACATAATAAAATTAGGGAGATTGGAGGAGAATCAGCTGTTGTAAAAACCGATGTTGCTGATGAGTTGCAATGCAAAGAGCTTATTCGGCAGACAATTTCCCAATTCGGAGGATTGGATATTCTTATCAATAATGCAGGCATATCTATGCGGGCTAACTTTTTAGACGTTGACCTTAAAGTGCTAAAAAGGTTAGTTGATACAAATTTTTGGGGATCAGTTTACTGCACCAAATACGCTTTACCTTATATTGTTGAGCATAAAGGGAGTATTGTGGCGATTTCGTCGGTTAGTGGTGTAACGCCTTTGCCTGGCCGCACGGGTTATGTTGCCTCAAAGCATGCCCTCGACGGCTTTATGGGAACCATTCGGGTTGAGAATCTTCATACAGGGATTCACGTTATGGTTGTTCACCCTGGCTTTACTACCTCAAATATCCGCAATGTTGCCCTAAATAAGCTAGGTCTTCCTCAGGCCGAAACACCACTCGATGAGTCGAAGCTTATGCCAGCCGAGGAGGTTGCCCGCAGAGTTGTACACGGAATTGTGAAGCGCAAGCATACCATAAATCTTACGCTACAAGGTAAGTTTGCCATTTGGCTTTATAGGCATGCCCCAAAAACTGCCGAGAGACTTATTTTTAATTCAATGAAAAAGGAGGTAGGGGCACCGTTTTAGGGTAATTTCATTTTAGATTTATTAAAGGTTTTCTGTATTTTCAGAATGCTAAGTTTAGTTCATGTTCACGAAGTTATTTAACTGATGCCAATCAACCAACATTGGTTTAACCTGATGCTCCCCATTATTATTTCGTTTTCTTTTTGGCGCTAATGCAAATTCATTGGGTTTTACTGCAAAAAGTTACATGCGAATGCTATATTTGCTTTGAATTTGCTTGGTTAAACATTTTTTAAATCATCATCAATATGCGTAAGCATTTAATATACGGGCTAGGTATTGCATTAGCCTTTGTGTTACATTGTAGCACCCTGTTTGCAAATACTAATCCCGGTTTAGCTAGTGCCGAGAACGAGGCTGCTCGCCATTGGATCGATTCGGTAATGAACTCACTTACCCTTAAGCAAAAAATTGCGCAGCTTTTTATGGTTGCAGCATACTCCAATGGTAGCATTGAGCATATTGAAGAAGTTGCAAATCTGGTTGAAAAGGAAGGCATTGGCGGGCTCTGTTTTTTTCAGGGTGGTCCTGTTAGGCAAGCTCAGCAAACAAACTACTACCAAAGTTTAGCCGATGTACCACTGCTTATTTCAATGGATGCAGAATGGGGTTTGGGAATGCGGCTCGATAGCACAATTTCGTATCCAAGGCAAATGATGCTTGGTGCAATGGACGATAACCGCTTGGTTTACCACATGGGAGCCGACATAGGTAGGCAGCTTAGGCGTATTGGGGTACACGTTAACTTTGCTCCGGTTGTCGATATAAACAACAATCCGCAAAATCCGGTAATAAATACCCGAGCCTTTGGCGAAGATAAGGACAGGGTTACCCAAAAGGGATTGGCCTATATGCTGGGTTTACAAGATAATGGCATTTTAGCCTGCGCCAAACATTTCCCTGGTCATGGCGATACCGATACCGATTCGCATTACGATTTGCCGCTGCTTAACCATTCATACGAACGGATTGATAGCCTTGAACTTTACCCGTTTCGCCAGCTAATCCGTAATGGCGTAGCCAGCATAATGGTAGCTCATATGGAAATTCCCTCTATTGAACCCAGAAAGGGCACTCCATCGAGCCTTTCGTTCAGCACGGTTAGCACAATGCTAAAAAACGATATGGGCTTTAACGGACTGGTTATTACCGATGCGCTTAACATGAAGGGCGTTGCCGAGGGCCGTAAACCTGAGGAGGTGAATATCATGGCACTAAAAGCTGGGAACGATATTCTGCTTTTCCCCTCGGAGGTTAAAAAATCCATATCGAAAATTGAGCATCTAGTTAAAAGGGGTAAGTTTCCTGAGGAGGAGATTGAGGCTCGATGCCGTAAAATTTTGGAGGCCAAGTATAGGGTAGGGCTCTACAAGTTCAAACCTATAAGGCTTGAAGGTTTATACAACGATTTAAACAGCCCTAATACCGAGTATTTAATTAGGCAAATTGCAGGTCAGGCTGTTACTGTGCTTAGCAATAGAAATGAGCTTATCCCTTTGCGTGGAATTGATACACTGAACGTTGTTTACCTCGAAATAGGCAACGGAGAGGGGACAGCTTTTCGTAATCAGCTTGATCTATATGGCGAAGTTACAGTATTTTCAATCGGATCAACGTCCAGTGAAGATGAACTTGAGTTGCTACTTCAAACTCTTAGCCAATACAGTACTGTTATTGTAGGTTACCACAACCTTTCGTCGAGCCCAGCGAGAAATTTTGGAGTAAGCAATGTTGTTTCCAATTTCTTGCATTTACTTGCTCAGCGCAAGCCAACCATTCTAAACCTCTTTGGATCGCCTTATGCGTTGGGTAAGCTAGTCGATACTAGCGTATTTAGTACGCTAATTGTATCGTACGATAACTCGCCAATTACGCAAAGTATTACCGCACAGCTAATATATGGCGGAACAACGGCTTTTGGCCGTTTGCCTATCTCAATAACTGGTTCATTCCCTGTAGGTAGCGGTTCCGATGCGGGTCAAAAAATCCGATTGGGCTATTCGGTTCCCGAAGAGGTTATGCTTGAGTCATCATGCTTTGAGAGGATTGATTCAGTTGCCCTAAAGGCCATTGACGATATGGCCACTCCCGGCATGCAAATATTGGTTGCTAAAGATGGTGAGGTTATTTACAATAAGAGTTTTGGTGGATTCACCTACAGCAACGAAACACCAAAGGTTAGCCATAGTGCAATATACGATGTAGCCTCGGTTACAAAAATTGCGGCAACAGTTCCTCTGGTTATGGAGCTGTACTCAAAAGGTAAGCTTAACTTGGAAGGGAATCTTGGTTCGTACCTAGCTTTTCCAGATACATCTGATTATAACAAGCTAAAAATTAGTGATATTCTTTTGCATCAGTCGGGTTTAGCAGCATGGATTCCGTTTTACCAGCGTACCTTGGTATCGCTTTGGCCCAACCAGCCTGCAATTAACGGTAAATTTTCCGAGGCCTATCCATATTTCTTATCGCATAATAAGTATATGGGTTTGCACACAAACCCTTCGGTAAGGTACTTTCAGCCCGATCGATCTAACAATTTTCCTTTCGAAGTTGCACGTGGATTATATTCGGCAAGCTGGATGCGCGATAGCATCTACATGTGGATTGTGCAAACGCCAATAAACCCCGATAGGGGTTACAGGTATAGCGATTTAGGTTTTATACTTATTCATTGGGCAATTAGCGATATGCTTAACGAGAAACCAAGCGCGTATTTAAATAGGAGCTTATACGCAAAGCTTGGGATGAATAATTCGCTTTTTAACCCTTTAACCCAATTTGGCACCGATAGGATTGTACCCACAGAGAACGATATCTACTTTCGAAAGCAATTGGTTTGGGGCCATGTACACGATCCTGCTGCAGCGATGCTGGGCGGTGAAGCAGGTCATGCGGGTTTATTCTCCAACGCCAACGATTTGGCAAAGCTAATGCAAATGCTTTTAAACAAAGGCGAATACGGTGGTGAACGTTTTTTCCCGTCAAACACAGTTGAGTATTTTACCAGCTGCGTTAACTGTGCCAATGGGGTTAGGCGTGGCTTAGGCTTTGACAAGCCTGAACCCGACTTAAGTAAGGATAGCCCAGTAACTCGCAGGGCAACATCGTTAAGCTACGGGCACTCTGGTTTTACTGGTTCGTTGGTGTGGGTCGACCCGGCTTACAATCTGGTTTATATTTTTATATCAAACCGTGTTTTCCCCGATTCGCATAATTCAACGCTGGTTAAAGAGAATGTAAGAACCGAAATTCAGGATATTATATACGAAGCTATTGGTGCCGAGCCAATAAATGCAGATATTCAGTAGATTTGATACTTAAGGTTTAGCAGAAAAGATTTATGGAAAAGAACGATTTGAGAGTAGAACTTCGTAATCTCGATATTAAGGATTACATCGATTTAAAGGATGCGATGCTGAAGGCATATTCCGATATTAATGGGCTTCATTGGAGAGAAGATCAGATTCGTAAACTTTTAGATATTTTTCCCGAGGGTCAGCTCTGCATTGAGGTTAACGGTATGGTTGTAGCCTGCGCTCTATCGCTAATAGTTGATTATAAAAAGTTTGGCGATAAGCATACCTACTTGCAAATTACCGGAAACGAAACCTTTAGCACACACAATCCCGATGGCGATGTGCTATACGGTATTGAGGTTTTTGTTCACCCCGATTACCGTGGGCTACGTTTAGCCCGTAGGCTGTACGATGCGCGTAAGGAACTTTGCGAAAACCTAAACCTCAGAGTAATTATGGCTGGCGGACGAATGCCCAGCTATAAGGAGTATGCTAAGGAGTTAACCCCAAGACAGTACCTTAATAAGGTTGAAGTAAAAGAGATTTACGATCCGGTTCTTACATTCCAAATATCAAACGGGTTTCAGGTAAAGAAAATTTTGAAGAACTACCTGCCCGGCGATGTTGAATCGTTGGAGTATGCTACGCTTTTACAGTGGCATAATATATATTACGAAAAAGAGGAGAGTACCATTAATGTAGAGAAAACAACCGTTAGGTTAGGGTTGGTGCAATGGCAAATGCGTCCGCATAACTCGTTTGATTCGCTAATTGAGCAAATTGAGTTTTTTGTTGATGCAGTTAGCGATTACCAATCGGATTTTGCCCTTTTCCCCGAACTGTTTAACGCACCGTTAATGGCACCCTATAACGATATGGGTACAGCCGAGGCAATGAGAGAGTTGGCAAAATATACCGCTCCTTTGCTCGAAAAGTTTAAAGAGTTTGCGGTAAGCTACAACATCAACATTATTACTGGTTCGTTACCATACGTTAACTCAAATGGGAGCCTACAAAACGTATCGTATTTATGCCACCGAAACGGGCTCGTTGATGAGTATAGAAAAATTCATATTACTCCTAATGAGCGCGAAACTTGGGGAATGATAGGCGGAAATGAGATTAAAGTTTTCGATACCGATTGTGGCAAGATAGGTATTGTGGTTTGCTACGATGTTGAGTTTCCTGAGCTCATTAGGCTTCAGGCCGATCAGGGGATGAATATTCTGTTTGTGCCTTTCCTTACCGATACGCAAAACGGTTACATGCGAGTTAGAAACTGTGCAATGGCTCGGGCTGTTGAAAATGAGTGCTATGTGGCTATTGCTGGTTGTGTTGGTAACTTACCCAGAGTAAACAATATGGATATTCAGTATGCACAATCGGCTGTGTTTACACCCTCGGATTTCGCCTTTCCAACAAATAGCATAAAGGCCGAAACAACACCAAATACTGAGATGACGCTAATAGTTGATGTCGATCTTGACCTACTGAAAGAGCTGCATAACCATGGTAGCGTCCGAATTATGAAGGATAGGCGTAACGATTTATATGAGCTGCGCTTGAAAAAAAGTTAGGGTATGGTTAACTACTGGTTTAGGTATTGTTTAAGCGTTTCGAGCAAATCATTTGGTTTTATGGGTTTCGAAAGGTAGTAGTCGCAACCCGCTCTCTCTCCTTTGGCTCTATCCTCAGCCATTGCATATGCAGTTTGGGCAATTACTGGTAGGCTTGGTTTTAGCTTTTTAATCTCCTGGGTTGCTTGGTAGCCGTTCATTCTTGGCATTTGAATATCCATGAGCACTAGCCTAATGCTATCATTCTTTTTAACTAGTTCAATAGCTTCAATTCCGTTGTGCGCTCTTAAAATTGCCACGTTTGTTGGCGAAAGCACTTCTTGCAAAAAGAGGAAGTTTGTGTCCTCATCTTCAGCAATGAGAATTGTTTTAGCCTTAAAGCTGCTAGGGGCATTTTTTGTTGATAGGTTTTCGAGTATTGTTTCGCTTTTGCTTGGTATAATTAGCGGAAGGCTAAAAAAGAAAGTAGCTCCTTTTCCTAATTCCGATTCAACCCATATTTGCCCACCCATTAGCTGTATTAACTTTCGCGAAATAGCTAAACCCAATCCTGTTCCTCCGTATTTTCGGGTAGTTGAGTCATCGGCTTGCCTAAACCGATCAAAAATTAAGGTTGTTTTTTCGGGAGCTATGCCAATCCCTGTATCCTGTACGTAAAAAAGTATGGTTGCCTTGTTGGGCAAAAGGTATCCAATTTCAACAAACCCTTTTTCGGTAAACTTTAGGGCATTACTAAGCAAATTGTTAAGTATTTGCCTTAGCCTTACCGAATCGCATAGAATGCTAAAGCCTTCATCATCAACGGAAAAATGTTTTTTTAGGGTAACCTCCTGTTTGTAATTCTCATTCTTATAGCTATTGTAGTATTCAATAAGCTCGGTTATCATCGCATTTATTTTAACCTGCGATTTTACGATTCGAAGCTGTTTTGCATCAATTTTCGAAATATCAATAATATCGTCGATTAAAGCTAAAAGCGCCTTCCCGCTATTGCTAATGTACTCGGCGTAAATATCTTTTTTTTGCTGAGGTACGCTTTTGCGCGTAATTAGCTCGGAGAATCCAACAATGGAGTTCATGGGTGTTCGAATTTCGTGGCTCATATTAGCCAGAAACGAAGTTTTAAGCTTATCGGCTTGTTCAGCTTTCTCTTTCGATAGCTTCAGCTCAAGCTCATTCTCTTTCCGCTCAATGGAGATAGCGATTTGAGCCGAAACAAATTCGAGGATTTTTAGGTCGTCGGGATTATACGCAAATGCTGATTTATAGCTTTGAATGGCTATTAATCCAACCACTTCGGATTGGTTTCGTAGCGGGACACCCATCCACGATTTAGCCGGCGTGCCAATTGTTTCAATTAATCCTTCATTACTTAGCTTGGAAATATCATTTTCATTGAGGAGCAACGATTTTCCAGTTTCAATGGCGTATCCGCTAAGCGTTTTTCCTTTAGGGAAACGATCGAAAATATCATGCTCATCGATAAAGTAGGGAAGAGTAAGCTTATGCCGAAGTTTATCCCAAAGTACAATAAACATGTTGTGAGCATCCATTACAGTATTTAGCTCGTGCTGTATATGGCTGAACAGCTCATCTAAATTTCGGCTCTCATGCTCGGCTTTAGCAATGTTTATGAGCAGAGTTGTTGTTTTACGCTCTCGAATAAGCTTTGTTTGGTTAGTTGCCGTGATAAGAAAAAGTTCTTCATCTTCAACGGTATGCGGACTTACTGAGATTGAAAAGTATTGAGTTGTACCCTTTGCGCCTTTTTGGGCATGAATGAGGCCTTTGTCGGTAAAGTTTTTTAGCTCCTCGGGTTTAGTGAGGATGTACTGAAAAATATTATAAGCGTTATTTTTGTGCGAGTTACAAGATGATAGGAAAATATCACTAAACAAGATATTGGCCCAACGGATAGTTCCATTAGATGCTACAAGGCAACAGGCCGTTGGCAGCTGGTTGATAAACAAAGGGCAATATTTCTTAAAATCTTTCACCTATAAAACAGTTAAAAGCAGTAAAACCTAAAGCATACGTTAGCTAACTTACCAATTATTTTTATTAATGCAATTATTTCATCTGTCTATTTATAGTTTGCAATGTTACTCCATTCTGCCACCAAGCTAACAGCATATGTTGGGTAAAGCCACATAGTTTTAGCTTTTTAAAGTTTTGTAAATGCTTGTTGCTTCAGCTACGTTTAAGGTTACGATATATTTATTTATCTTCGCAACTAAAAACATGCGCAGCCCTTTACTAGCCAGTTTTATCGTACTAATTCTCTTCATTTCGTGTTTAAATGGCGAATCGGAAAAGGATGCCTCAACGCCTAAGTTGCTTGAGCTTTCTAGGCCGCAATATGCCAGCGGGTTTGCCTATGCTCAAACCCCAAGCGGGTATAGCGTTAAGGTTTATAATCCGTGGCAAGGGGCAAATGGTATTGAGTACACATATACTCTCGATTCAACCATTAGCAGGCCGATGTTGGCTAAAGCAATAATTCCTTTTCCTGTTAGCAGGGTGGTTTGCTTATCGACTACACATATAGCCTATATTGACATATTGAATAGTGTTGATGCTGTTGTTGGAGTTTCGGGCGTAAACCTAGCTACTAACGCAAAAATTCATAATCGTTTTAATAATGATTTGCTGCAAGAGGTTGGTTACGATCAGGCTTTAAACTTCGAAGTGCTTGTGTCGTTACAACCCGATGTTGTATTTGCATATGGGGTAGGTGCCGAAATGACTGGTTATATTCAAAAGTTCACCGATTTAGGTATACCTGTGGTTTTTGTTGCCGATTATCTTGAGAACGACCCGCTTGGAAAAGCGGAGTGGGTTAAATTCTTTAGCCTTTTCTTTGATAAGGAGGGTATTGCATCAGCTTTATTTTCTGATATTGAAGCAAAGTATAACGATGTTAAGAATTTGGTTTCTGAAATTAACCATAGACCAACCGTTTTCTTTAACCTTCCTTGGAAGGACATTTGGTATGTACCGGGAAGCGATAGCTACATGGCAAAGCTAATATACGATGCAGGAGCGCAGTATATTATTAAACATATGGAAGGAACGAGTTCTGTTCCGTTAAGTCTCGAGTCGGCAATGGAGTATGGCCTAAAGGCCAATTTTTGGCTGAATACAGGTACTGCAAATAGCCTAAACGATATTGCTGAATCGTTACCTATGGCTAAAAAGTTTTCAGCGATGCAGCAAGGTAATGTGTACAACAACAATAGGTTGACCAACACAAATGGAGGAAACGATTTTTGGGAGTCGGGAGTAGTAAACCCGCATTTAGTGCTTAGCGATTTAGCAAATATTTTTCACCCAAATCTTGTTGATCATCAGCTTACCTATTATAAAAAGCTTGATTAGCAATGACAAAAAGTTACGCGCATAAAGTATTCCCTAAGCGAAACATTGCCATATTTAGCATACTTGGCATACTGCTAATTATCTCGTTTGGGTTAAACCTTCTTTTAGGCTCAATTCATATACCGGTTAAGGCAGCATTGCAAATATTTTTTGGAAACTCTGGAAATGAGCTTTGGGAAACCATTTTGCTCGATTTTAGATTGCCTAAATCGATAACTGCCATACTTGCGGGTGCTGCCCTTGCGGTTAGCGGGTTGCAAATGCAAACAACTTTTCGTAATCCTTTGGCGGGGCCGTATGTTCTTGGTATTAGTTCAGGTGCAAGTTTAGGTGTAGCAATAATGCTTTTAGGCATATCGTCATTAACTGCGGTAAATTTTGGGGGTATAATAGCCAGCTTTTCATTAGCTGGTGCTGCAATTATTGGGTCAATGCTTGTTTTGCTAGTTATTCTTGCGGTTTCAATTCGGGTAAAGGATATAATGACCATTCTAATATTAGGAATGATGTTTGGGTCAGCCGCATCTGCGCTAGTTAGTATTCTTCAGTTTTTTAGCCATGAATCGATGCTAAAAGCATTTGTTATTTGGACCATGGGCAGCCTTAGCTCCGTTGCTGGAATGCAGCTTCATGTTTTTCTTATCATTGTAGCTATTGGAATAGCGTTGGCTTTACTCTCAATACCGATGCTAAACGTTATGCAGCTTGGCGACACATATGCAAAGGGTGTTGGGGTGAATATTGGCTTATCTCGAGCCGTAGTGTTTTTATC
>CAZGQZ010000001.1:37509-47089 GCA_964527985.1 uncultured Rikenellaceae bacterium
GATTTTGTGGCATTGGCTCGTTTCCCCCATTTGGGCTGGTCCAAATCATTGGGTAGTAAAGATTGGGATATGGTTGATCAATCGCTTATGCTCGTGGGTATTGATCATCTTGCCAACAGAGATATATCAACCGTGAGCGATGGTGAGCGTCAGCGAGCAATGATAGCCTTTGCCTTTGCGCAAAATTCCGATATAATTCTATTGGATGAACCAACAGCCTTTCTCGATTTACCCAATAAGTATGAGGTAGTGCGGTTGCTCTCGAATTTGGCTCGAAACCAGCAGAAAACTATAATATACTCTACGCACGATTTACAAGGAGCCATATCGGAAGTTGATACGCTTTGGATGATGCTTGAAAGCGGATTTGTTTACGGTGCACCCGAGGATATTGCCTTTAGCAATAAATTTGCTAAGCTTCTTGAAAAATCTGAACTTACTTTCGATACTAAAACCGGTTTGTTTAACAACCAGCGTGAGCATACAAAACCAATTACCCTTGAGGGGCAAGGTAATGCTCTATTCTGGACCAAAAGGTTAGTCGAGAGGCTTGGCTTTGTCAGTACCGAACAGGCAAATACTGAATATAGAGTTTGTTGTAAACCTTTAAACAGCGCCTACATTTGGGAGGTTTACCAGCATAGTGCGCTAATCTCAAAAGTTAATACGCTTACGGAACTTGGGGTTTTACTCAGAAAGTTGTAGCCAAATATATAATCATATTACAACCCCAGTTCCTGCTCAATAAACCTTTCGAGGGATTCAATGCCAATGCGCTTGGCAATTATCTTCTTGTCTTTATCGAGAATATAGAGAATAGGGGTACTGTAAATATCGTAAAGCTTATGGTAGTTGGTCGATCGGTATGGGTCCCAAACATTAATCCAAGTTAGCTCGTTATCTTTAATGTACTCTAGCCATTTTTCCTGTTCGCCCTGAGTGTAAACGGCAAAAACGCTCATGCCTTTATCGTTATACTTTTTGTATAAATCGCGTAGCATAGGGGTAACCTTTTTGCAATGGCTACATCCGGGTTCCCAAAAATACACAATGGTAACCTTTGCATTTACTGCATGAAGTTCTTGTAGCTTGTTGTTCGAGTCGCGCATTGAAACGTTTGGGGCAACTTGACCTAAAAGGTTAGGTTTCAAGTCGGCCACACGGTCGGTAATTCGCTTTTTAAGATCGTCGCTAATTCCCTTCATCTCACCCGATAGGTAGTATTTCTCGGCTAAATGTACAAATACTGCATCCATGCCCATTATGGCCGAGTTCTGATATTTTGAGAATAAATGCGATACGATATACTGAAACATGTCCTCATTTCCCTTTACTCGTTCAATAAGCTTATCGCTGTATGTAATAATGGTGTCGGGGATGGGAGCCAAAATTTTATCGAAATAGGTATCAATTCTGCTTTGAAAGAAAGGGGTACGAATAAAGCGGCTGTCGGTTAGGTCAACATTATCAAAGAAATGATTCTGATTGTATTGGTAGCTCATAATCCACCGAAGCGAATCGGCATTCGATGCATCATTTGGAATATCAAATTCAGGAAATTCAATTGGCTTTAACGACGTAATGATGTTTGCAAAAAACGTATTCGGGTTTTCATCAATCACCTTGTCCCAGTAAGCTTTTACTTCCTTATCGAGGGCGTTAATCTTTTCGGTAATCTCTTTCTCTTTATTCTCATCACCTTGGCTTTGCTGCATTTGGTTGCGAAGCTCGTTCATTTGCTCCTGCTTTTTGTTCATGTAGCGTTGGTAGTCTGCAAATGCAGTGTTTTCTACTGAGCCCTTAAAATTTAGGTTCTGTAGCGAGTTTTCTGTTGAGGTGGTAAGGCTAAAGTTCTGATCATCGCCAACAAGTATATCAAAGTACGAGCGTTGAGGGAGAATTACTATGTACATTCCTCCGTGAAGTAGGCTGTCGCCTGTAAAAACTGCTTTACCTTTTGAGTCAATCTGTGCTGTATCGGCAATAAACTTTTTTTCTCCAAAGTGGTAACCAAGCAGCAGGGTAGTATCCTTAAGGTCGGTTAGGTTAACCTCAATTCTGTATCCCTGGTTGTTTTGTGCGCACGAACTTAAAGTAATTCCTACTATTGTTATCAGCGTTAAAAAAATGCTTTTCATACTGTTATGTGTTAGTTAATATCATTTGTTCGCTTCGAGTTTGCGGCAAAATGCTGCTCAAAAGTATAAAAGATTATCATTACTGGTTTATAAAAAATCTTGTTGTTTTCAACAAATGCAGTACCATTTTGTTAAAACATAGAATTTTAATTGATCAAATAGTATGTCACAACCCCTAAACCGATTAGCACAGGAATCGAGTCCATACCTTTTACAGCATGCTTCTAACCCTATCGACTGGTACCCATGGGGCGACGAGGCTATTACTAAAGCCAAGCAAGAGAATAAGCTAATGCTTATTAGCATTGGCTATAGCAGCTGCCATTGGTGTCATGTAATGGAACGCGAGGCGTTTACTAATAAGGAAGTGGCCGATTTTATGAATAGCCACTACGTGTGCGTAAAAGTTGATAGGGAGGAGCGTCCCGATATTGATCAGATATACATGAACGCAATACAAATTATCACCCGCTCGGGTGGTTGGCCCTTAAACTGCTTTACATTACCCGATGGTCGACCCGTATACGGAGGAACCTATTTCCCCGCCGAAGCATGGCTCGATATACTTAAAAGCCTTCACTTTACTTGGATGTCGGAACCTAAACGTGTATTGGAAGTGGCCGATGAGCTAACTGACGGGATTTCCAAAACCGAAATCATTACTACTAAGTCGGAGCCAAAATCATCCTATGGCAATTCACTTCTAACCCTTGTAGCCAACTGGCAAAAGCATTTCGACGAAAGGTACGGCGGTTTAAAAGGAGCGCCCAAGTTTGCAATGCCCGAGTCGTTAAAGTTTTTAATGCATTATGGCTGGTCGTATGCTGATGATGAAGTGTTAAAGTACGTCGATTTTTCACTTGGTAAAATGGCGAAGGGTGGAGTTTATGATCATTTGGGGGGAGGCTTTTTTCGCTATAGCGTGGATGAGATGTGGCATGTTCCCCATTTCGAAAAAATGCTCTACGATAATGCACAAATGCTAAGCCTTTATGCTAATGCGTATAAACTTTACCAAAAGGAGCAGTACAAGGATATTGTTTACCAAACTGTTGACTTTCTTGAGCGCGAAATGCTTTCCCCTGAAGGTGGTTTCTTCAGTGCCATCGATGCCGATAGCGAGGGGGAAGAAGGACGGTACTACACATTTACAAAAGATGAGGTTGATGAAGTGCTGGGTAGCGATGCTGAGCTATTCTCAATTCTTTACGGCGTTTCAGCATCGGGAAATATTGATGGTCGAAATGCGCTAAGGATAGCATCAACCGAAAATGAGGCTGCTTGCGTTATTGGCGCCGATGTAGATTACGTAAAGCAAAAGCTCAATGAGTTTAACCAAACTATGCTAAAATATCGTGATGCAAGGATTCGCCCATCAACTGATGATAAACAAATACTAGCATGGAATGCGCTTGCCATTCGTGGGCTTGTTGATGCGTACATTGCTTTTGCTGATGATAAGTTTATTAACCTTGCGCTAAAATCCATTTCGTTTATCGAGAGCTATTTGGTAAAAGACCATGGCACACTTAACCGAATTTACTGTAAGGGTAAAGCATCGGTTGATGCTTTTCTCGATGACTATGCTTTCTTAATTGATGCATATATTGCCCTTTACCAGTCAACATTCGATGAGAAATGGATTGCTAAAGCAAAACTTTATACTGACTTTGTAATTGCAAATTTTTTCTGTAAAGAGTCAGGTATGTTCTACTTTACCAGTTCAACTCATAAGGATAACATTGTACGTAAAATGGAGCTAACCGATAGGGTTATCCCCTCATCGGGTGCGGTTATGGCTCATAATTTAAGTATTCTAAGTAATTATTATTTAGATGAAGAATACGAGAGCATGGCAAAGCAGATGGGGGCAAACATTAGCAATCAGGTTGAGCGCGGAGGACCATATATCTACAAATGGGCTAGCTTGCTACTAAATTTCGAGTTGGGTAGTGCTCAAATTGTATCGAGTGGCGATATTGGTAAAGAAATGCTTAAGCAGGTTTTGCAGGTTACTTCGAGGCCAAATACTCTTGCTTTTAATAGCTTAGCCAATTCGGAAATACCTTTGTCGAAATATGAGGTTGAACTTAACAAGGTGAAAATTTGTATTGGTAATACCTGTCAATTGCCATCGAGTAGCATTAGCGAAATAGCTGCTAAAATAAACGAGCAAAGGCTCCACTAGTATAGCGGAGCCTTTAAAAACATTCAACTTGGTATGGCAACTACCAAATTGTGGGTCTAACTTCTGGAGTTCTATATAGCGCATCGGTTGGTTTAATGCCAAAAGCATCGTAAAACTCATTAATATTAAAAAGCGCACCATTAACCCTAAATTTACCAGGTGAGTGCGGATCTTCTTTAACTCTCCGCATTAGCTCCTGATCGCGAATTACCTGACGCCAAACGTTGGCATACGAGAGGAAGAATCGCTGTTCGGGAGTAAACCCATCAATATCCTTAGGTCGATTGTTTTTCTCATACGATTTTTGAAGAGCATGATACGAAATGGTTAACCCACCGTAATCGGCAATATTTTCGCCAAGGGTTAATTTGCCATTCAAATTCATATCCTCAATTGCTACAAAGGCTTCGTATTGGTCGATAATTGTTTGGGTTAGCTCATTAAACTTTTCTGAATCTTCGGGCTCCCACCAATCTTCAAGGTTTCCATCCTTATTATATTTCCGACCCTGATCGTCGAAGCCGTGGGTCATTTCGTGGCCAATTACAACTCCAATAGCTCCGTAGTTAACAGCATCATCGGCATAAAGGTTAAAGAATGGTGGTTGCAGAATTGCCGCAGGGAAAACAATTTCGTTCATTGTTGGGCTATAGTATGCATTTACGGTTTGGGGGGTCATAAACCATTCGGTTCTATCAACCGGTTTCCCTAGCTTATCCATATTTTGCCTAAAGGCAAATTGCAAAGCGTTTTTAATATTGGTTGCGTAGCAATCCTCCGTAACAGTGTAATTTGTATAGTCCTTCCATTTGTCGGGATAGCCAACCTTAACATTCATGGCATCGAGTTTTGCAACGGCTCTTTGTTTTGTAGTTTCGCTCATCCATTCGAGGTTTTGCATACGGTCGCGGTATACAGCTTTGAGGTTGGCAACCAGCTCAACCATTTTCTCTTTGGCTTCCGGAGGGAAATTCTCTTCTACATATATTTGGCCAACTAGCTCGCCAATGGCCATGTTGGCTGAGCTGGCAACCCTTTCCCAGCGAGGACGATTAACCTCGTTGCCCGAGAGTACTTTTCCGTAAAAGCTAAACTGCTGCTCAACAAAGGCTGAACTTAGGTATGGCGAAAACCTATTTACCACATTCCAAGTAAGGTACGATTTCCAACTATCGATAGCTGTTTCCGATAGCATTTTCGAAATTTCACTGAAAAACGTTGGATTGTCAATTACAAATTCCGCTGGAACCTCAATGCCAATGCCACTAAAGTAGTCGGACCAACTAAACATAGGGCTGTTAAGCTGCATTTCCTGAAGGCTAACTTTATTGTATGTTTTATTTGGATCGCGACGCTCAAGCCTTGTGTATGAAGCGTTTGCTAAGCGGGTTTCAATAGCCATAACGTTTTCGGCGCTTTGTTTGGCTTTCTCTTCATCGTATCCTAACAGGTTGAAAACCTGTTTTAGGTGTTGCTGGTATGCATTTCGAATTTCCGTTGATCTTTTGTCTTCAGATGTGTAGTAGTCACGATCGGGTAGTCCTAATCCACCTTGGCTAAGGTTTACGATAATTTCGGTTGTGTTTTTTCTGTCCTGTGCAGCGTAAATGTTAAATAGCGGCGATACTCTTGATGCGTGCAGCTGAGCAATAAACTGTTGAAGCTCATTTGTATCTGCTATCTTGTCAATTAGTTCTAACTCAGGTCTAATTGGATCGATCCCTTTTAGCTCAACGTTTTCGGTATTCATACCTGCCTTGAAAAAATCGCCAACTTTTTGCCAGCTGCTTCCTGCTGGAGCATTCTTTTTGCTTGCAGCTTTTTCAAATATTTCTTTTAGAACAGCATTATTCTCTTCCTGAAGTATATCAAATGAGCCATAACGCGACTTATCCTCAGGTATGGTAGTTTTCTTAATCCAGGCACCATTAGCGTACGAGTAAAAATCATCACCCGGATTAACAGCTAAATCCATGTTGCTAACTTCAAGTGCTGGTTTCTGTTTGTCGGTTTGCGTTTTACATGCGCTAAGGAGGCCAAGTGTCATAATGATAAGGAGTATTTTTATTCTCATGGCTTAGAAATTTTTGATTATCACATTTGATAATTTTGCAGTGTTTTGGTTTAGCTAGTACATTAATTGTTGTTTGGCATACGAAGAAGACTATGACGCTACTGATAAAATAGCAGAAAGCCCCAAGGTAAAATCTTGAGGCTTTGCTGGTGATACAAATTCAATTTATCTAACGGTTATAATGTGGTAGTCAATTTTGCGCTGATCGGGGGTTAGGCTGTATATCCAAGCAAAAATATTTTCCGAAGTGGTAATCCACTCTTCGAAATCGGGGTGATTGATCGTTTCGTAGTTAAGATACTTGATGGGTTTTTTAGTGAATACAAAAACTATTCGGGTTACTTCGGGTTCCTTCCCACTTTTAAAAAGAGGGTACTCAACTTGACCTAAAGGGAAGGTAACCTTTTTGTTTGCTTCAATCATTTTAAACGATTCTATAGAGTTTGGGTAAAGAACCGAGGTGTACGAATCGGCAATTCCGAAAATGTGCAGGAAGCAATCTTTTGTCGATTGAATGGAGAAGGTTAAGTTTTCGCCATCGTTATAAACGGCTTTAATTCCTTCAATTCTTGCATTAAAGGTTGGGTCAGGGCCAGTGGAGTAAAGTACAACCTTAGCGTTAATTGTAACCTCAATATTTGGTAGCTTCGAAAGCTCATCGGTAAAGGTTCTCGTTTCAATTATTTCGTAGCTTTGAACAGCCCCCCTGAGCTCTGCTTGGATATCGGAGCTGAAAAATTCCGAAAAATCATTGTTAACTTCGCTTCGGAAAAGCATTTCATAGGATTGAAGCTGTTCGCTAACTCCAGCTTTTCGGAGGGCCTCAACTTTAGCCATATTAAGCGCTTCGCGCTTAGCATCTTCGTAGCTAATTTTACCAGCAATTACGGCAATACCGCTCACGCTTTTAACATTAATCTCTTTTTGTGCCTTAAGGTTAAAGCCTGATATTAGAAGGACTAGGATTGCTAGAAGTAACCTTCTATTGCTAATTTTTTCCATGGTTTTGGTGTTTTTTGCTCAAAATCAATATCTATGCCAAGGTACAAAAAAAGCCGTTCACTAGATGAGAACGGCTTAATAATTTATGCGATAGGATTATTCAAACTTTTTGAAAACCTCTTTAATCTTATCCATAGCCTCGCGAAGCTGCTCTTCGGTAATTACAAGAGGAGGAGCAAAGCGGATAATGTTTCCATGTGTTGGTTTTGCCAGTACGCCATTCTCGGCCATAGCTACGCAAACATCCCATGCGGTTTTACCTGGCTGATTGCGAATTACAACAGCGTTAAGCAGGCCTTTACCTCTAACAAGTTCAATCATGTCGCTTTTAATGCTACGGAACTCATCGCGGAATATTTTTCCCAAGCGCTCAGCATTCTCTTCAAGTTTCTCTTCTTTTATTACTTCAAGTGCAGCAATAGCAACCTTGCTTGCAATGGGGTTTCCTCCAAAGGTAGAGCCATGTTGCCCTGGCTGTATGCAAAGCATAATGTTATCGTCGGCAAGTACAGCTGAAACAGGGAAAACGCCACCAGAAATTGCTTTACCAAGAATTAGGATATCGGGACGAACGTCTTCGTGGTCGCAAGCAAGCATTTTACCGGTACGAGCAATACCCGTTTGAACCTCATCAGCAATGAAAAGAACGTTGTTCTTTTTACAAAGTTCAGAAGCTTTTTTCAGGTACCCTTCATCTGGAACAAAAACGCCTGCCTCACCTTGTATTGGCTCAACAAGGAAACCAACTACATTCTTATCTTCTAGGGCTTTTTCAAGAGCAGGAATATCATTGTAAGGAATTACGATAAACCCGGGTGTATATGGTCCGTATTCGGCTTTTGCATCAGGGTCGGTGCTCATTGAGATAATAGTGGTAGTACGGCCGTGGAAATTGTTTTCGCAAACAATTATTTTGGCTTCACCATCCTTAACCCCTTTCTTCTGGTATCCCCACTTACGGCAAAGCTTAATTGCCGTTTCATCGGCCTCGGCTCCAGTATTCATGGGTAGAACTTTGTCGTAGCCAAAGTATTTTGTTACATACTCCTCGTATTCGCCAAGCACATTGTTGTAAAAAGCCCTTGAGGTTAAGGTCAGGGTTTTAGCCTGATCAACCATGGCATTAACAATTTTCGGATGGCAATGTCCTTGGTTTACTGCTGAGTAAGCTGATAGGAAATCGAAATACTTTTTTCCTTCTACATCCCAAACATATACTCCTTCTCCTTTTTCAAGAACAACTGGAAGTGGGTGATAGTTGTGGGCACCGTACTTGTCCTCGCGGGCCATGTAATCTTTTGCTGTCATCATAGTTCCAATTAATTTAGTGTTGATATATAAATACTTATAGATAAATTCTCGGTAATTTATTTGGTTACAATCATAAGGTAAGTTTTCCAATTTTCAAATATTTATCGCCTAAAAGCCTGTATGTTAAGTAACATATTGAACCTTTGCTGCGCTTTGTTTGTTTATGTAATAAATAGTAAATATTAAACACGAAATATTATGTCTACCAGAATTATTGATGCCATTATTGAAAGAAAAAGCACGTTAGCTTTTGTACCCAAGAGTTTGTCAAAGCAGGATATCGATATGCTCTTTGAGGCCTCTCGTTGGGCTCCATCGTCATACAACGAGCAACCTTGGCGTTTTTACTATGTAAACAGAGAACAAGGTGACGCATTTAATCGTATGGTTAATGCATTGGCTCCAGGTAATAGCGAGTGGGCAAAAAAATCATCACTTTTAGTTTTTACTATAGCTAAGCAAACACTAACCCTTAACGGGAATAAAAATGGTTATGCAAAGCATGATGTTGGCTTAGCAACAGCTAATTTATTAGCACAAGCAACAGCAATGGGATTTGCAACACATCCTATGGGTGGATTTGATAGAGATAAGGTAGCTGAACTCCTTAAGCTATCAGATGATTTTGCACCCGTTTCGGTTATTGCTGTAGGGTATAAGGGTGATTTTGAAATGCTAAGTGAATTGAACCAAAAGCGTGAGCTTGCAGAAAGAAAGAGGAAAGAGTTAGACGAAATTAGGTTCGAGATAAAGTAGCTAAACAGCAGAATAGGTTGGTGTAAATTTTTAGTGCTACGATTTTGCATTATTGGGTAGCTCAATAAATACCGATGTGCCTTCTCCAACTGTGCTTTCAGCCCAAATTTG
>CAZGQZ010000002.1:0-16994 GCA_964527985.1 uncultured Rikenellaceae bacterium
GTTTCATCCATTTGTTCGCTAAGCTTATTAAACTCGTCGTCGAATTTGCCTTGCTGTTCGGTAATTTGTTTATCCTCAATAGCCATTGGCTCGTCAGTGGCATTTGCTTCGTTGCTAAATTGTTCATCTGTGTCGTTTGAAGGTATGGTTTTATCTTCAACAACTTTTTCTTGCTTAGAGGAGCTAAATACACCTGAGTTGTACAAATACCATCCTCCTGCAACAATAACAACTAGTGCTAAACCAATTAGTGAACCAATAAGAATTGCTTTTCCTGTTCCTCCCGAACTCTTTTCTTTCTTTACCTCTGGTTTAGTAGGAGTGGGCGTTGGTTTAACCGCTTCAACTTTTTTCTCCTTTTGGGGTTCTTGCTTAGGTGTTACAGGCTTAGGCTCTGTTTTGGTTGGCGTTTCAACAGTTTTTTCTTCAACCTTTTTTTCTGGAGTTTGAGCAATCTTCGTTTCCTTTTCATGTGCTATTGGAGATGCAACTTCTTTTTTTACCTCTTCTTGCTTTGAAACTGGTTTAGGTTCGGCTTTTTTAGGCTCAGCAGCCTTAGGTGCTGGCTTTGGTGTTTCAGCGGCATTACCAGTAGCTGTAATGGCATCAAAATGGATGCTTCCCCGCTTGTCGAGGTAAAGCTTGCCAATCCCATGTAATTCATATATTCCTTCTTCGGTAAGCTCTTGCTTGAGGCTTTCGGTGTAGTTTGCCAAAAGCTCTTTTGCTTTATCTTTTGTAATTTTTTTTGTGCTAGCCAAATTGTCCTCAAGCATACCGTCGTTGTACCTAAGGAAAGGGCTGAAGGTTAAGTTTTCGGGCTTAAACACTCCACTACCATCATCTTTAATAAGAAATGCACCAAATTCGGGAATAATAACCCTTGTATTGTTTTTTATTAGCTCAATAAGATATTCGGTGGTCATGGCTTAGCGAATTAGTTTATAAAAAATTAGCACATCAAAGTTACAAATATTTTGGGTGTCAACATATAACTTGGGTTGAACAAGTTTATTGTTTTGCGCAAACCTCTTCAATTAACGAAAGTACCTTGCTAACGCTATAGGGTTTGGTCATAAGCTGATCGAAACCAATATCGCTGTAATCATCGAAGAATGTAGCAGGATTATGCGCTGTTAACGCTATGATTGGCACTCCTCTTTTGGAAGCAGGCATATTCATGCGAATAAATTTTGTTGTTTCAATTCCATTCATAACAGGCATTTCAATATCCATTAGGATAATATCAATATTCTCTTTCTCAAATATTTCAATGGCCTGTTTACCATTTTCTGCTTCGAAGCATTTTGCGCTAATCTTTTTAACTATTTCCTTAATTAAAAGGCGATTAACAAATATATCATCAACTATTAGTACATTAAAAACTCTTTCCATATAAAGCTATATGCGTAATGGGTAAAAAACTATCCGAGCCTGCTAAGCGTTTTAACAATGTGCATACTATTAACCTGAAAATAGTTTCGGTTCATATCAATTATTTTATCGTGCTTAAATTCCGATAAAGTTCTAATCAAGCTCTCTTTGGTTGTACCAGCAAGTTCGGCCAACTCTTGGCGCGTTAAAGGTATGGTAAAAGTATTGCTTTTAAAAATATCCTCGGAGAAGTATAGGATAATATCGGCAACTCGTCCGGGGAGCTGTTTGTATAGCAAGCTCGAAAGCCTGTTGATGTTGAAAATATTGTCGGCGCTAAGCTGTTTAACCACTTCTAAACCAAAAAGGCCATTGTTTTCAATTAGCCACCTAAAGGTTTCAATGTCGACAAATCGAACCGATACGTTTTCAAGAGCAAAAACGGAATACTCGTAAACATCGCTCCCAAATATTGACGACAACCCTAAAAACGAGCCCGGTTGGGCAATTCGCAGTATTACGCTTTTACCTCGTCGCATCTCTCTCGAAATTTTCACTAACCCCGACAGCACAAGCGGAATTTCCGATACTCTGGCATTTTGCTTAACAATAATATCGCGCTTTGCATACTCAACCTTGTTGGTTGCGTTGTATAGTCTATCCTTTTCGTCGGGCAGCAAAACCGATTCAAACGGTAACGATTGGGAACTAATATAGTTTTGTTCGGTTTGTTGTGGTTGATTCATAGGTTGTTGACTTTTTGTAAACAATCCTAAATATACAAAAAAATGGATAAAAATGATGTAAATCATCATTTTTTAGTAAGCAACCTCATTCAAATTAATTTGTCCAAAGCGATTAGAAAACCTAAATTTGATTATTAATAATTATCAATATTAACTATGATTTTGATTGTTGACGACTCAACTACAAACCAAGTATTGTTAGAGGCTATACTTCAGGAAGAGGGTTACGAAACGGTAACTGCATTTGGTGCAAAGGAAGCGTTTAAGCTAATTGAGAAACATAGGCCAAAGCTAATTCTGCTCGATTTGCTTATGCCCGAGGTAAGTGGTTTCGACTTTTTGAAAGAGCTAAAAGGAAACAATAGCACATCGGCTATTCCTGTAATAGTTGTTTCAGCTGTGGGTTCACGAGAAAATATTGAAACCTGTATGCAGCAGGGAGCATCGGATTTTTTTACTAAACCAATTGACATCTCATTGTTTGTGAACAAAGTAAAGCAAACCATACTTGCTTAATCGTTTTTTTGCAGCTTATCCTTAGAATGAGTTCTCAATAAATTGCTTAGCTAATTAAAGCACTGTTTGTATGAAGCAAGATAAAAAGTATTCAAGTATTAAACTATCGAATGACTTCTCCATTCATCAGTTCATTGATATTTTCTCAGGAATTGATGAGCAGATACTTCAGCTTCATCAGTGCTCCTCCGATGACTTTTTAGGGTTAAACGCAGATTTTAAACAGTATTTCAAGCAATCAAAGCTTATTTCGGAGAATGCTACGCAAATTTTCAACGAGCTTACAAAAAGCGAATCTGAAGCTTTGCTAAAAGAGATAGAAAAATTCTATAAGGATATCAAGCAAATACAATCGGAGTTTTCTAGCATACTCGATAATAGCATAAAGCAGCTAATCCAAATGCTCGAGCTGCTTGACAAGCTATACTTTCCTGTAAAAAACTTAAATCAAGATCTGCTCACCCTTAAGATACTACTCGCTAATCTGAAAATATTTAGCTCGTCAAATCCATCATCAGCCAAAGCACTTGAAGCCATTGTACAGCAGTTTAATAGGGTAATTAACGATTTTAAAACGTGTAGCTTTCAAAATGAAAGTAACCTCGCATTGCTTAAGGATGAGGCTAAAGAAACCCTACAAAAATTCGAGGCTATTCGCGATAATAGCGTAAAAGATCTTGATATAGTGTTGAATAGCGTTCACATGGGAATTATCCTTTTTGCCGAAAAACATGAGGAGGTTTCGCGGTTAATTCCTAAGCTAAGCGAACAAACGCAAAACTCATCCAAAAGCATTGCCGATAT
Organism: uncultured Rikenellaceae bacterium; assembly: GCA_964527985.1. GTDB lineage: Bacteria > Bacteroidota > Bacteroidia > Bacteroidales > Tenuifilaceae > Perlabentimonas. Next base: position 3,441 of record CAZGQZ010000002.1, read on the forward strand.
TATAACCAACCTTCAGTACCACGATATTATTCGCCAAAAGATGGAGCATGTGCATAATACGCACAAAAAGCTTTTGGCAGAGCTCGAGGATACAGCAACACAACAGAACAAGGAAAACCTTAACAATAACGATATCCTTTTGCTAAAAATTAGGGATATTGCAAACCTTCAGTCGGCACAGCTGGTATACGCCAACAAAGAGTATCAGCAGGCAATAGAGGTAATTACCAACAAGTTTTTGGATATTGGAACCGATATGACAACAATTGCCTCAATGTGTCACGAAATTTACCTTTCGCAAGAGAATTCCGATGAGCTTCACATGCAAGGGTTTATTGCCAAGCTTAAAAGTTCAGCAACAGTTTTAAACAAGTTTTTAAGGGCAACCGACGATTTTACTTCGGCAACCGATATGCTGAATGCGCGAATTGCTGAAGTGTCGAAAAGTATTGCTAACTTTTCTAACTCAATTAACAAGCTTAAAGAGGTTTCGGCAAGTACCTATAAAAGTTTTTCAGAAGCTGATTTAAACGATAAAAAGCTCGAAGATTCATTAAATCAAATTAAAAGTTTATATAACGACGTAGAAGGATTTGAAGGAATAATTAAGGATGTTTTTACCAGAGTTGAGGGAACTGCTCAATCAATTCTTCCTAGCAATAGTCCAAGCCTTGCCCAAGCAAAAAGCGCTGGAATGTTTGCTCAGGCAGCCGATTCGATGAGCAGTATAATTGCCCAGCTAAACGATAAGAACGAGAAAGTTGGAGCCCTACTAAGCGAAAATATCGGAATAAGTAAAACCATACTAAAGGATATTAAAGAGTCAATAGGTAAGGTTAAATACTACGATTTTTTTGAAAAGGTAATTGTTGATATTATTGGTGAGTTTAATCATATACACCAGCTGCTTAAAACTGAGGTTAACTTTGAAAATGAGGAAGATCTTGAGGAGATTCGTAAAACCTACACTATGGCAAGCGAGCACAAGGTGCACGATAAGATAACCAAAAAAGCTGAAGATGAAGGTGACGTCGATCTTTTTGACGATGATACCAACGACGACGATGATAACTTAGAACTTTTTTAAGATATTGAAACTATGGCTAAATCACAAAAGATTATCCTAAAATCGCAGGCTGCCAAAGGCAAAGGCAAAACTAGTGGCGATGGTGTACTCATTCTCCAGGGCGAATTAACCATCGACTATGCCCAGCAGCTTAAGAACTTTTTAATGGAAAACAAAGCTAAGTACTCCCAAATACAGGTTAAGGTTAACAATGTTGATGTTATTGATCTTACAGCTGTACAACTGCTTCAACGTTTTTGGTGGGATGCAAAGCAAGAGCAGAAAAGTATTTCTTTAGAGTTTAAGCTACCCGAAGACTATAGGATTCTTTTGGAAAGATCGGGTTTCGAATCGTTTCTAACCCTAAAAAACTAAATATAGCAAATTTAATAGTTGAAGTATTATGGCAAAAACAATACTTATAGTTGACGACTCGGAAAGCATAAGGGAGGTTGTTAGCTTCACGCTTGAAAACGAGGGGTACAATGTCCTCATTGCTAACGACGGCACAGATGCCCTCAAGTTTCTCGACGGTACCCATATCGATTTGATAATAACCGACCTACATATGCCTGAAATGGATGGGATAACGCTTATAAGGCATGTCCGCAAAATGGATCAATACCAGCGCATACCTATTCTTTTTCTCACTACCGAGTCGCAAGCAGCAAAAAAAATGGAGGCAAAAGAAGCCGGTGCAACAGGTTGGATTATTAAACCTTTTGTACCCGCAAAACTAATTGCAGCACTCAATAAAGTACTACGCTAATGGACAACTTTAAGAAGAAATTCATAGAGGAAGCAACCGATTTGATTGATGGCTTAGAGCGTTCATTGCTCGAACTGGAGGAGAATCCAAACGACCAGTCAATTGTTCAGCAAATTTTTAGGGTTATGCATACCCTAAAGGGAAACAGCGGAATGTTTGGCTTCGATAAGATTGATAGTTTTACTCACGAAATGGAGACAATCTACGATCTTATCCGAAATGATAAGCTGCAAGTAACCCGCGAAATTCTTGACTTAACGCTAGCGTCGGTTGATCATATTAAAGTACTTCTCGACGAGGACAGCTTTAACGATGCTTCTGTTCAGGAGAATCATAACATGTTGCTCAGCAAGGTTTCCGCTATAATTAGTGGTGAAAAGGAGGAGGATGAGGAGGTTCAAATTCAAACTAATGTAAGCAACGGAGAAGGAGAAGGTGAGGGAAGCACCTTTTATCTGCTTTTCGATCCAGTAAATGAAATATTTAATAACGGAACAAATCCGCTTTTCCTTCTCGATGAGCTTCATACCCTTGGCGAAGTTAAGGTTTATGCTCACCTAAATAGGGTTCCTTCTCTCACAGATATAAACCCCGAACTTTGTTATACTTATTGGGAGGCAATAGTATATACCGAACAAAACGTTAACAGTATAAGCGATGTGTTTATCTTCGTTGAGGACGAAGCAACCATAGATATCCAGAAAATTGCCGATGGAAACCTTCTAAAAGATAGCCAGTTTGTAACCGAATTGCAAAATCTAGCCGAAATTCAAAAAGATATCGGCATAAATACAGTGCAAAAGCTTGCTCAGCAAGCAAAAAGCCGACAAATAAAAGATAAAATAGTCGCTTCGGGTGCTAAGGAGCGAGTCCCTTCAAAAGAAACAACCATAAGCAGCATCAGGGTATCGGCTGATAAGCTTGACATGCTTATGAACCTTGTTTCGGAGCTAGTTACAACACAGGCTCGCTTAAGCCTATTTGCCGAAGAAAGCGCAGTGCCAGGCTTAATGCCCATTGCAGAAAATGTTCAGAAACTTTCTCGCCAGCTAAGAGATATTGCTTTTAGCATTGTGCTAATCCCAATTGAAAATATGCTAACGCGCTTTCAGCGCTTGGTTCGCGATTTATCTTCAGAACTTGGGAAAGAGGTTGTTTTCGTTACCGAAGGTGCCGAAACAGAGCTTGACAAAACCATTATCGAAAGTCTTGCCGATCCGTTAATGCACATACTAAGGAATAGCCTTGATCATGGAATTGAAGATGCTGAAGAACGTGTAAAGGTAGGTAAGCCCAAGCAGGGGAAGATTAGCCTTAAAGCATTTTACTCTGGTGCCAATGTTATGATTCAGATTAGCGATGATGGCGCCGGAATTGACCCCGAAATGATTACCCAAAAGGCGATTAGTAAAGGTATAATCGGTGCCGAACGAAAGCTAACCCAGAGAGAAATTCTAGATCTTGTTTTCCTTCCTGGTTTTAGCACAGCAAAAAAGGTTACCGATGTATCGGGACGTGGTGTAGGTATGGATGTTGTGAAGCGCAAAATAGCCGATATTCGAGGTGAGGTAGATATCGATTCAGAATTGGGAGTTGGTACCACAATTACCATTAAGTTACCATTAACCCTATCCATTATCGATGGTTTACTTGTTAAAGTTGATGATACCCACTACATAATTCCGCTTTCGGTCGTTGATAAGATTTATGCAGTTGAACACGAAAAGATTGGAAAAACCTTTAACAACGTTGTAGTTCTCGATGGAAAACAGGTGCCATTTTTCTATATACGTAAAGAGTTTGGCCATGGCGAAAGCACCGAGGTTTACGAGCAGGCTATTGTGGTTAACTTTGAGGAGAAAAGCGTTGGCCTAATTGTCGATACGGTTATTGGAGAGTATCAGGCTGTTCTTAAGCCTTTGGGTAAGCACTACAAAAAGCAGGATATGATTTCGGGAGCAACCATCCTTGGCGATGGAACCGTAGCACTTGTAATGGATACGAATAAAATTATTAAGCTTTTCGCTAATCACGAGGATTTTAAGATTGACGAAAATGCCATTGAAGAATAGCGTATAATGATTAATTAAAATAATATTGGAGGGATAAAAATGAACCAAGAGAATTTAAGCAGGATCAACTCATACCTATCGTTTAAGTTAGGTGAAGAAGAATTTGCTGCACATGTGGGCAAAGTTCTCAATATTCTTGAAATGACCAAGATAACCGAGGTGCCCAAAGCCCCCGAATACATGAAGGGCGTGATAAACCTAAGGGGTACCGTTTTACCAGTTATCGATACGCGCATTAAATTCGGAATGACCCCCACCGAGTACACAACTAATACCTGTATTATTGTTCTCGATATTGAGGTTGACAACGAAACAATACAGGTTGGTGCTTTAGTCGATGCAGTTCAGGCAGTGCTCGAAATCGATAAAACCAAAATTATGCCTCCTCCCAGCATCGGAAGCAAATACCGCTCTGAGTTCATCGAGGGAGTGGCTAGTATTGATGAGAAGTTTATCATGATTTTGAATATGGACGCTGTTTTCTCAACTGAAGACGTAACCGATTTGAAGATTAAAACAGAGGAAACAGAGAGCAATACAAGCATTGAGGAGGTTGGATAATTATTATTGTTTTTTACTTGATTTCTGCCGAAAAATAGCGTAAATTTATACTCCTGCTTAAAGCGTGTTTGTTTTTGTAAGTCAGGCTTTTAGCGCTTTTCGGTTCTTGATAGTTAGTTGGGGGACAAATTTGAATTTTTAGGCTGGAGCTAATAATTTAATTACCCCCTTTGGGCTGTTCAAAAAGGAATAATCAGATTTAGGGATATCGCTAAAAATGACAAGGGAAACTTTTTTGAACAGCCCTTTTTCTATATCCCTCGCTAGCTATTGCAATCCAACCCGTAAAATTTTAAAATTGTTGCTGAACATTAGCTGTTTGTACACCTATTTATTCAGTTGTATGGGTTTACCTATTATGGCTTATACTTTTTAAAGTTTTTTTGTTAGATTTGGTATTCAATCAACATATATCCTAACCAGTACTTTAGGCTAATTTGGGCAAAAATGCTAAACTCACGATTAAACGATATTTTTAAGGCTCAACTTACGCAAGATGAGTTTGACAAGCTAAGCAAATTCATTTACAAAGAGAGCGGAATAAAAATGCCCCCCGTTAAGAGGGTTATGCTGCAAAGTAGGCTGCAAAAACGCTTGCGCGAGCTCAATATGGTAAACTTTAAGGAGTATATTGAGTATGTTTTTAGCAAAGAAGGATTGAATGGTGAGATTATTCACATGCTTGACGTAGTGAGTACGAATAAAACCGACTTCTTTCGCGAGCCAGTTCATTTCGATTTTTTATCCCAAGAGGCTTTACCTCAGTTTATTCAGGACAAGAGCAACCCCAAAATGCTAAAGGTATGGAGTGCCGGCTGCTCAAGTGGCGAAGAACCCTACACAATTTCAATTGTTTTAGCCGATTTTGCTGAGAAAAACCCAGGGTTCGATTACTCAATAATTGGAACCGATATATCAACACAAATTCTACAGAAGGCCGTTGACGCTGTTTACAAAGAGGATCGAATTCAGATTATACCGCTTGAAACAAAGAAAAAGTATTTCTTACGCAGCAAGGATAGAGCAAATCCAACAGTTAAGGTTAGCTCTAATATTCGGCGAAAAGTGCGCTTCGGAAGACTTAACTTTATGGATTCGTACTACGATATTCCCGAGATGTTCGATGTCGTTTTTTGCCGCAATGTGCTAATCTATTTCGATAGAGAAACCCAAGAAAAGGTAATACAAAAGCTTTGCATGAAGCTTAAGCCTAATGGCTACTTCTTTCTTGGTCACTCCGAGTCAATTATGAATATGGATGTACCCCTAAAGCAAGTAAAACCTACCATATTCAGAAGAATATAAAACTTATTTAATAGTAATACGCTATGGGACATAAAATTTCCGATGATGAGCTGCTCGACGAGCTAAAACGACGCTTCGAGCAAAATAAAATTGCCGTAAAAGAGCTGAAATCCTTAAACGATGAGCTTAAGCTAGTAAACAAAAAGCTTGAGGAATCCGAATCGTTAAAAAGCCACTTTATCTCAAATATCACCAATGAAATAATCAACCCATTTACTTCAATCCTTGGTCTTTCAAGAGCTATTCTTTCTGTTGATAAGGAGAACTGGAAAAAAGTAGTGTCAATGGTAGCGCTTATCCATTCTGAAGCCTTTACTCTCGATTTTCAGTTTCGGAATATTTTTGTAGCAGCCAAAATTGAGGCTGGTGAAATTTTTCCTGAAATTATCAACACCGATGTAGTTGGCGTTATCGAAAGTGTAATTGAAAGCTTTAAACTTGAAGCTCGTCGTAAAAAGCTTAATGTAACGTTAGATCACAAATTTAAAGTTGATGAATCTGGCATGTTCCTTTTTAAGACCGATCCAGAGAAGCTGAAGCTTATTCTGGCTAACCTGCTAAGCAATGCCATAAATTTCAGCTTTGAAGGTGGTATTGTTGAAGTTATTGCAAAAGTTGAAAAATCGAACCTCATGGTTTGCGTTCGCGACCACGGCATTGGTATTAGCAAGGAGAATCAGAAGATTATTTTCGATCGCTTTAAGCGACTCGATTCGGGGATAAACTCACTAAACCGTGGACATGGCTTAGGTTTATCGGTTAATAAAGCCGTTCTTGAAATGCTCAACGGCAAAATCGATATCCAAAGCGAGCTAGGAAAGGGAGCTTGTTTTACCATTTCAATTCCTGAAAGCGATATAGATACTTCAGATTTTGCTTCAGATGCCAATGAAACATTTTTCGATTCCGAAGAGGAAACTTTTTAAAACGACCTATGATGGATGAGGTAAATACTCATTTCTTATATCCAGCTGCCCTTTTTGCAAGCGATAAGGCGTTTCGGGTTTCAACCATTTTAGGTTCATGCGTTGCTGTTTGCTTGTACGATCCCGTGCTAGGTATTGGGGGCATTAACCATTTCATGCTGCCTTTCTGGAACGGTCAAGGGTTGGCTAGTCCAAAGTATGGCAATATCGCTATTGAAAAGTTAGTTGAAAAAATGATTTCGCTTGGTTCAAAAAAAGTTAACCTCAAGGCTAAGGTATTTGGTGGCGGTGAGGTAATTGAAACCAACGTGTCGCAATTCCATATTGGTGAGCGAAATATTCAGCTAGCCATGGACATGCTTGATGAGCTAAAAATTCCTATAATTGCAAAAAGTGTGGGAGGGAAGCTAGGCCGGAAAATCGAATATTCAACGGGAACAGGCGAGGTTAAGCAACGTTACATTGAGCGCACAATTCAGCAGAACACGCACGTAGCAAAAAAATAGGCTAATTATTCAAAATATTAGTACAGAATGAGTTCAAAGATTAGGGTCCTTATTGTCGATGATTCAGCAGTTGTTAGGCAAACGTTACAACAGATTATATCATCCGATCCTCACCTCGAGGTTATGGGTACTGCCCCCGATCCCTATTTTGCAGCCAAAAAAATAGCCGATGAAGTACCCGATGTTATCACATTAGATGTTGAAATGCCCCGAATGGACGGCTTAACATTTCTGAAAAAGATTATGACCCAGCATCCAATTCCTGTTGTAATTATTTCGAGCTTAACCGAAAAGGGAACCGAAACAGGAATGAAAGCCTTGGAACTTGGTGCTGTTGATATTATTACTAAACCTCAGGTAAACACGAAAACCTTTTTTGAAGAGTCACGAATTCGTATTTGCGATGCCGTAAAAGCTGCGGCTCACGCTCGTATCTCGCGTAAGAAGATCACCCTTGATCATCCCCCAATTGTTGAACCCAAGTACTCTGCCGATGCCATTTTGCCTCCTGTATCAACAAATCAAAGTATGATTAAAACAACTGAATACGTTATTGCAGTTGGTGCATCAACCGGAGGAACTGAGGCTCTTACATCGTTTTTAAAGGCAATGCCCCTCGATACGCCAGGAATTGTAATTGTTCAGCATATGCCCGAGAAGTTTACAACCTCTTTTGCGGCAAGGTTAAACGAGATTTGCAACATTACTGTGAAAGAAGCCGAAAATGGCGATAGCGTTATTCGAGGGCGAGCGTTAATTGCTCCAGGGAACTATCATTTGCTTCTTAAGCGAAGCGGAGCTCGCTACTATGTTGAGGTTAAAGAAGGCCCTTTGGTAAACAGGCACCGACCTTCGGTTGACGTACTGTTCCGAAGCACAGCTCGATACGCTGGGGCAAATGCCGTTGGGGTAATTATGACTGGCATGGGCGACGATGGAGCAAAAGGAATGCTCGAAATGAAACAGGCTGGCGCAAAAACCGTTGCTCAGGATGAAAAATCGTGCGTAGTTTTTGGTATGCCCAAAGAAGCAATAAAGCTAGGAGCTGTTGATAAGGTTCTTCCGCTCGACTCAATTGCTTCATATGTTATAAAAGCTCGCTAATTATAATAAATACTTTTTATTTGTGCTATGCAAACCCTAACTGAAGCTGCTGTTGAACAGAAAACGTTTAAGCTATCATTAGTATACAAGTTTTTTTGCTGGTGTTCGGGAGCAAGGCTTTACATCCTTAAGCAATGCCCCTCCGAGTTTAATAAATACTACGGTATTGGTGTTATCGTTTTTCTTACCGGAATTCTTGCTGCATTATCGGGTGGGTATGCTATTCATACAGTTTTTAATAACCTGCATATTTCAGCTGCTTTTGGAGCACTTTGGGGGTTTGTAATATTTTCAATCGATTGGTACATTGTTGCTAGCTTACGTAAGCAAAATCGGAAAATAAAAGAGTTTGCAATGGCTTTGCCCCGTTTTGTTCTTGCGGTGCTAATTGCTTTTGTTGTCTCAATGCCCCTCAAACTAAAGCTTTTCGAAAAAGAAATTAATCAGCAAATTCTGGTAAATCAGCAAAAAAGTTCCGTTGGCTATCAGCAGTTACTTAACGAGGAGTTTGCTGAAATTGAACGATTAGAGAACGAGAACGATAAGCTAAGACAAGAGATAGTTGATAAAGAAAGCCTAAGAAACAAGCTTTTTAATATTTTTGTTGCCGAAGCCGAAGGTTTAAGCCCTACTCAAACTCCTGGGAAAGGGCCAGTTTATCGTGAAAAAAAAGCTGAGTACGATAAGGTTGATAAGGAGCTAAATGCAATAAGAGAGAGCAATACAGCCATAATTGCAGCAAACACCCAACGGCTTAGCATGCTCCGTCAAAAGCGCGATGAGGCAGTTGCTACCTCTAAAGTGGTGGGACAAAATTCAAATGGGCTTTTAGCCCGGCTTCAAGCTATGAGCGATTTATCATCGGGGAGCAAAAGTGTTATGCTGGCGAGCTGGTTTATCCTACTGCTTTTCATCACTATTGAAAGTGCTCCAATTATCGTTAAACTTTTATCGGCCAGAGGGCCCTACGACGATATGCTTGAAGCAGAAGAGTATATTAAGCAGGCAGAAGTACGAAAAAGGGTTGTAAAAGCCGAACTCACCGAGGATCACCAAATAGATTTGCATAGCCTACTCGAAAAGGAGCGTAACGATAAACTTTATGAGGTTGAAAAAGATCATATTGATAATGAGGCGAGTATGCTTAGGCAGATAAATAAGCTGAAAATTCAGCTTTGGAAGGATGAGGAGCTTGAAAAGTTGAAGCAGGAAGCTGCTCGAATTAAGGAAGCACAAAAAGCATCCACTTCTGACATTGACGAAACCATTAAAATATTTGAGCCCGAAGAGTCACCAAACATTAAAGACATTCCATTTATGGATGATGCCGATATCGACAAAACCCTCGAAAATCAGGAAAGTACAATCGATAATGATACTATTAAAGAAGTTAAATAGCTTGGTGTTTTTGTAGATTAAGCATTTCGAATACGTCAGCTTAGTAAGATAATTTTCCGCAAGCCATTTTTTTACCGCATTTCTAGTCTTTTTCTGAAATAATATCTATTTTTAGTCAAATTTTTTTGACTATGCAGCGAAACTATTCTCGATGGTTTGTTATCCGTTATACCCTTTTAGCCTTCTTGTTAGGTCTAGCCTTCCTTACGCTGGGGCTTTTCATCCAATCGCTAGTGTACAATCTATCCTTTACTGCTGCGGGTATTGCTGAAATCCATAGGCGAATTCCAATCTTTTATCTAATCGATTCCCTGCCAATTATTATTGGTTTTTTAGCGCACATAGTTAGTAAGAGATACTCGGCAACCCAAAAAGAGACATTTAGTTTTAGCGAGCAAGAGCTATCGAGGCAGAGGCGGTTGTATCGATTTGTGCAAAAGCTGAAGGAGGGAGACATTGATGCCGAATATGTTCCAGAAGAAACCGATGTACTTGGTAAGGCAATTGTTAACCTTCGTAATACCCTAAAAGAAACCAAAAAAGAGGAAGCACTTCGCCGTAAAGAGGATGAGCAGCGTAACTGGTCTGCTGAAGGATTAGCCAAATTTGCTGAAATACTCAGAACCGAAAAGGACGATATTGAAGAGCTTTCCTATTCAATAATCAGCAACCTAGTTAAATATATTGATGCAAACCAGGGTGGTTTTTACCTGTTAGATGATACCGACCCCGGAGATAAGTTTTTTAACCTTACCGCATGCTACGCATACGAGCGCAGAAAATATGCCGATAAAAGAATTGATTGGGGAGAAGGGCTAGTTGGGGCATGTGCTCTAGAAAAGCAAACTACGCACCTAACAAAAGTACCCGAATCGTATCTCAAGATAACCTCAGGACTAGGAAGCTCAAACCCCAAAAACATTATACTAGTTCCCTTAAGAGTTAACGATGAGGTTCATGGCGTTTTAGAAATTGCTTCGTTTAATTCTTTCGAAAAGTATAAAGTTGAGTTTGTTGAGAAGGTTGCGGAAAGTATAGCATCAACCATTTCGAGCGTAAAAATTAACATCCGTACAGCCAAGCTGCTTCGCGAATCGCAAGAGCAAGCCGAAACGTTACAGGCTCAGGAAGAGCAGATGAGGCAAAACATGGAAGAGCTCCAAGCTACGCAGGAGGAAGCAACGCGCCAATCGGAAAAGTTTGTAAGCTTCACAAACTCTGTAAACCATACCCTAATTCGTGCCGAGTACGATGTTAATGGAGTTTTACTTTACGCAAACACAAAATTTCTTAATAAGCTCGAGTACTCATCAAATTCTGAGGTTGAAGGTAAGCACATCTCCATGTTCGTTAATAAAAAGGACAGAGAGTGGTTCGATGAGATATGGGAGAGCCTTGCAAAAGGCGGACACCACTTTGAGGGAGATATGAAACACGTTACAAAGAGCGGAAAGGATTTGTGGACCATTGCAACCTATACATGCGTGCGCAACCCTAATGGAGGAGTTGAAAAGGTGCTATTCCTTGCCATTGACACTACCGAACAGAAAAATCAAAGTCTCGATTTCGAGGGGCAAATCGAAGCGCTTAACCGTTCAAGCATTAAGGTTGAGTACTCGCCAACAGGCGATGTTATTGATGCAAACGATAAGTTTCAACAGGTATTTGGCTTTTCGCATGCTGAAGCAAAATCAAAAGCGGTATTCGATTTCTTCCATGCAAACGACAGGAAGCAAATTGATGGTATATGGGATGATGTTACCCATGGAATACCATTCGAAGGCCAGCTAAAAATGATTATACGATCAGGAGAGGAACGTTGGTTTAGGGGAACCTACACCGCTGTTAACGATATGTACGGAGAGGTTGCTAAGGTTGTGTTTATTGGTCACGATATTACCCGCGAAAAGCTTATGGAGATTGAAACCCAGGAGCAAACCGAGCAGCTTCGTCGTCAGGAGGAAATGCTCCGTCAGAATGAAATTGAACTCAACAAAAAGCTGCGCGAGGCTAAGGAGGATATTAAAAACCAGTTTAAGGAAATTGAGCGCGAAAAGATAAGAACGGAGAAAACCCTCGAAGGCTTTCTTGATGCCATTATAACAACCGATCAGGATGGTATAGTGCAGTTCTATAACCACGCAGCTGAGGAGCTATTTGGCGTTAGCAAGGATGAAATTCTTGGCCAAAGTATCCGAATCCTTTTCCCACCCGAGGCTTCTGATTCCGATGAGTTCTTAGCATCGTATCTCGATCCTGATAAACAGGCAATAATTGGAGAACGGCGCGAAATATCTATTACGAAAAAGGATGGCGATGAGATTAATTTGCTAATGCTGCTTACCGAAGCAAAAGTTGGTCGTGAGCATACGTTAACTGCGTTTATTCAAAATATTTCTGTCGATCTTTTCTAGTCAAAATTAACTTATACTTAGCCTTATTTTTAGCAACGAAATGGGTATTTGTATTTTACTTTACCACCTAAATGGTTACTTTTGTGCACGGCTAAGTGGAAAAAAGTAACGCGTACAATGCCCTTATTTATTTGATATATGGATAATTTTGTAGTATCGGCTCGTAAATATCGTCCAAGTAGTTTTAATAGTGTGGTTGGTCAAAACTCATTAACCACAACGCTTAAAAATGCTATTCAGCGAAAGCAATTAGCGCAAGCATACCTGTTTTGTGGCCCTCGCGGTGTGGGGAAAACTACCTGTGCCCGAATTTTTGCTAAAACCATTAACTGCTTAAATCCTACCTCCGAGCTTGAGGCTTGTGATGAGTGCGAAAGCTGTAAAGCTTTTATTGGTCAGCGTTCGTTTAATATTCATGAGCTAGATGCGGCATCGAATAACTCAGTTGAAGGCATCCGAAAACTTATTGAGCAGGTTCGCATACCCCCACAAATTGGGAAGTACAGCGTTTACATAATCGACGAGGTGCATATGCTTTCACAGGCCGCTTTTAATGCGTTTTTAAAAACGCTTGAGGAGCCACCTGCCCATGCAATTTTTATTCTGGCAACTACTGAAAAGCATAAAATCCTTCCAACAATCTTGTCGCGTTGTCAAATCTACGATTTCAATAGGATAAAAGTTGAAGATACGGTTAAGTACCTCGAATACATTGCCAAGGAAGAAAATGTAGCTTACGAAGTTGAAGCCCTAAATATCATTGCACAAAAAGCCGATGGCGCAATGCGCGATGCATTGTCAATTTTCGATCAGGTAGTTAGCTATAGCGATAACAACATAACCTACCAAAAGGTTATCGAGAATCTAAATGTACTCGATTTTCAGTACTACTTCACGCTTACCGAGAATTTTTTGCAGGCCGATTACGCCAATGCGCTAAAAATTTACGATGAGCTTTTATCGAAGGGTTTCGATTCGCAACAGTTTATAGCCGGTTTAAGCGAGCATTTCCGTAACTTATTAGTATGCAAAGACCCGCAAACATCCCAAATCCTCGAGGTTGGTGCGGCCATTGCCGAGCGTTACGTTAAGTTTGCTGTTGAGTGTTCGCCCGAATTTCTCATAAAGGCGCTCGATGTAATTAACCAAACCGATGTTAGCTTCCGGCAAAGCAGTAATCATCGATTACATGTGGAGCTAATGCTCATCCGATTAAGCGGGCTTAATCAGGAAAAAAAAAAATAGCATCTTCGAATGGTTAGCCGATCCAATACTCGAGCTAACTGCGCTAAAGCATAATGTAAATGCTGATGCTGTTGTAGTTGAGAAAGAGAAGATAGAACCCCAATCGCCATTAAAGAAAGTTACGCCTATTCCAAAGCAGGCTCCCAAGAGCATCTCAATTAAAGATGCTCTTTCGGGGAAGGCAAATA
>CAZGQZ010000002.1:17094-33819 GCA_964527985.1 uncultured Rikenellaceae bacterium
AGGCAAATAAAGGAATAGCTACTTCAGATGTTGAAGATGAAGCATCCGATGAAGAAACTTTCGAAGATATTCCAGAGCAGGAACAGAATACCTTTGGCCAAGTTGAGTTAGAGGAAGTTTGGCAGAAATATGCTAAGAACTTTTTGAGTGATAAACCTAGGTATAGCAGCTTAATGCTTAACTATTTGCCAACGTTAAAGTCGGACTATGTTGTTGAGGTAGAGGTTGAATCGTCGTTGCAGCTCGATATGTTTAAGGAGATTAACGCTGATGTTGTCCTGTTTTTACGCCAAAAGTTAGAGAATAAGACAATTACAGTTGAGGTGAAAGAGGTTGCAGGTGATTCGTCAAATGGTAAGCTTTACACAATTGAGGATAAGTTTAAGTATTTAAGCCAGCTAAACCCGAGCATTATTAAGCTAAAGCAGCAGCTTAACCTCGATTTCGATTAAAGAGCATTTGTATTAAACTTTACCCATTGATTATTGTTACACAATAAACTAGTTAATAACCCTTAAAACAGAAGAAAAATGCTAAACCCAAAAGTTCAAAATGCTATTAATGAGCAAATTAATGCTGAAATTTGGTCGGCTTACATGTACCTGTCAATGTCGTCGTACTTTGCAGCCGAGGGCCTAAATGGATTTGCTAACTGGATGCGTGTACAGTGGCAGGAAGAGCTAACCCATGCTCTTAAATTTTTCGACTACCTAGTGGAGCGTGGTGTTCAGCCAATTCTTAAACCAATTGATAAGGTTCCTGAGAAGTGGGATAGCACCCTTCATGCAATGGAGGAAACCTTAAAGCATGAGCAGCACGTTACTGCCTTAATCAACAATATTATGGATGTTGCCATTGAGGAAAAAGATCACGCAACCAAAAGCATGCTTCAGTGGTTTATTGATGAGCAAGTTGAGGAAGAGGCAGGCGCACAGGAAATTATCGATAGCCTGAAGCTGATTGGCGATAAGGGACATGGCATTTTTATGCTCGATAAGGAGCTAAAATCGCGCCAATTTGTTGACGAGACCGCTCAGGAATAGTCTCCATAAAAGTGTATTTAAAAGGCTGGCTTTAAGGCCAGCCTTTTTGTATTTATACCTTTTCGAACCGGAAGTTTATAGTTGATTTAAGCAGGATATCATCTCCAATTGCCTTTATTTCATCGTTAGCATATTTCCAAACTAGCATTACATTTTTGCTTTCCTTATCATTTATAAGTTCAAGCTCTTTTACCAATACGCCAATGAATTGCAGGTTAAGCTTATCCGTTTTACTAATGTTAAAATCTGCATTTATGCCTATTCCCAGCGACGAAAACCGTATGGTATCCAACCACATAATTACAGGATAGAAGTACTCCCAAGGCTTATCGTTTACCGATGGCCCTTCAATAACAATATCACCCGATTGGTCGAAGTATACCAAGGGTGACGTTGCCGTTTGTTTATGGTTAAAAGAGGTTATTGTTGGTTTTTCTTCTATGTTGAAAGGGAAGTGAAAAAAATCGGCAAATTCTTCACCATCCTCCATTATATCTTCATCATCCGGATGATAGAACCAGTTTACTTTAACCACTTTACCTTTTGTACTATGCTTTTCGAGCAATGAAAACAGATCGAAAAACGCTTTCGAAGTTGTGTTGCCAAAGTACATTAGCTCGAAGTTAACCGTTAGCGAGTTACTTATGTTTGTTAAAAAATCATCAATCCAACCCAAAAGAGGCAGGTAAAATTGCGAGGGGTTTTCGGGAATTGAAATTCCCGAAATATATACCAACTCCTTGCTCGCATCGGTTAGTATGAAAGGGTAATTAACTCTAGGATTTATTACAAAATCGGTCATTCGCTTACCTGCTTTTGCTTAGTGGTAATAGTTAAATCAAATTTAGCATTATTATCTATGCAAACCCTAAAAGCAAAAATATATTTTGGCTATGCTAAACTTAACAATATTAGTAAATTTGTTACATGGAGACAATTGCATGGATAGGTTTTTCTCAAGCTCTATTTGCCGCTGTTTTGCTTATGGCAAAAAAGGGAAGAACCATACCCGATAAAATTTTAACGGCATGGCTTTTTCTATTGGCAATAGAGTTTTTATCGTGTGCAATTGATTATAGGTTTTATGGTTACGCTTTGCTGTCGAGCTCATTTTTGCTGTTCAATCCTGCATTTTATCTGTATGTATGCTCGTTAGTGCAGCCAAAATTTAGGCTTAGCATATTGCATCTTTTGCATCTCGTTCCATTTTTATTTTTCGAAGTTTTTGCATACGTACTTCACGAACCGTATGTTTTGTTTGGCTATTTTAATAATGACACTACATACTGGTTTAGGTTCTTTTTCGCTGTGGCTTCGTTGGTTTCGTGGATGGTTTACAACTCAATTGCATCAATACTCATTTTTAGGCACAGGTTGCAATTAGTTGATGAGTTTTCGAGTATTGAAAGCAATAAGCGAATTACCTGGCTAATATTTGTTGTGATATTTTATAATGTATTTTGCTTATTGCTTATTACGAGCGGAATTTTCAACCTGTTTTTTAATGTAGAGTTCCCTTTATTGCCAGTGGTTAACTACTCAGCATTGCTTTTGCTGGTTTATATTCTGGGCTTTTACGGGCTAAAACAGGAAGTTATTTACAGCAAAGATGCTAAGGATGAACCCCCAAATGCTACTCGTAGCTATAGCCCGTTGCTATCAAAGGAGCAATCGGATAAGTTAAGGACTATTCTGTTTTCCTTTTTCGAGAAGGATAAACCCTATCTAAATCCTGAGCTGAGCATGGATATGCTTGCCAATGCATTGGGTTTTCCTAAGCATCATATTACTGAGGTGTTGAATAAAGAGATTGGCAAGAACTTTTTTCAGTTCGTAAATGAGTACAGGGTAAATGCTGTTAAGGAAATGCTAATTCAGCCTAAAAATTTCTATTCAATTGAGGCAATTGGTTTCGAATGTGGGTTTAATAGCAAGTCGTCATTTTTCACAATCTTTAAAAAAGCAACAGGACAAACACCTCTTCAGTATAAAAATTCTAATTGTTAGTTTATTTGTAATGAACTGTTAAGCATTTTTTTATCGGTTTGTTTTTTTAAGTTGAACAAGTGTAGCTGGTTCAACTTTTTTTGTTTGAACTCCAGGGGAATATTCGTGGCGTAATTTTATGTAGAAACAAAATTACTTCCCATGAGAAAATTTTCAGCTATCCTTTTTCTTTGCTTATTTTCGTTTGTAGTATCCAACGCACAAGGTCTTTTCGAAATGGCCGAAGATAGCTTGAACTTGGCAAATGCTACTGCCCAAAGTAAGCTTAGTATCAATGGTTACACAAAGGGTTTGGTTTACGGTGGAGCTAAAAATTTCGATTTTTCCAATGCATTTGCTGAACTATCGCTGACTACAGAGTATGAAAATGGAGATACATACGCCTTTGCTGATTTTAGGCTTCGCGAGGGACAGTTTTTTGCATCGAGAGAAACACAACTTCAGCTTAAGGAAGCGTATGCAGGCTACAAAGGAAGAGTCTTTAATGTATTTGTTGGAAATCAAATTGTGAGCTGGGGGCGAACAGATGCTTTTAACCCAACCAATTCAATAACTCCAAACAACTATTTTTTGCTTACCGATGAGGTTGATGATCAGCGACTATCAAATTTTTTAGTGCGCTCATCGGTAATAATAACTACTGGGTTGAATCTTGAGTTCATAGTCATCCCGATATATAAACCATCGGTTTATAGGTACGATTTATTTAACCTACAACAGCCGGTTACCTTTAGCAATGTTGAAAATCCTGATGTAAACTTTAGCAATGTTGCTGTGGCAGCAAAAGCAAGTTTTGAATTTCCTTTAGTTGGTTTTTCGTTATCATACTTCAATGGTTACGAACCCTTTTATGGGTTTACCGTTTCAAGCGTCGATATTTCTACTTTAAACATACAGTACACGCCTAAGCCATACAGAAAACAGGCAATTGGTTTCGATTTCGATATACCTTTTAGGTCAATAATTTTTAGGGGTGAGGTATCTCTAAACTTAACAAATAATTACAAGGAGAACATGCATATTCCAAACCCCGATGTATACTACGTTGCAGCAATTGAACGAAGCGTATTTGGAACCACAGCTATTTTTCAGTTCATCGGAAGGCAAGTTTTGGATTATAACGTACTTAATCGACCTGTGCTATTGGGTTATACTCCTGAAGATTTGATGCTTTATGCAGAGCAAACCATCTTTTACGAATCGGAACTATACAACCGAAAAGTTTTTACTCAGCAAAACGAGCAAAATTTTGCTCTAATGCTTTTGCTCTCACGACAGCTGTTTTACGAGGTTGTAAGTGTTGACCTAGCTGGTTATTACAACTTAACCACAGAGGAACGACTTACCCGACTGGGAGTATCATACAGTATTAACGATGCCCTAACGGCTAACTTCGGAGTTAGCATAATGAAGGGGCCATACGAAACTATTTTCGATTTATCCGGACCAGTAATGAACGGAGCCTATATTGGAGTAAAGGCTTCATTTTAACCTATACTCACATTGTAATAATAATTACCTGCTAAGCAATGGATCTATTTAAAAGAGTTTGCAAACAAAGGAGATGGTTCATATTTGTGCCAATTGCCCTGTCGATGCTAATGCTATTACCCCTCACAAATGCAAAGGTAAACCCCGATTTAATGGAGTACTTGCCCAACGATATTGAGTCGAAAATTAACCTCGATAGCATTGAAAGAGAGTTTGGCAAGTTTGAACCATTAATTATTTATATAAAATCTAACGATATTCTTCAACCTTCATCACTTGAGCGTATTGTTAGCTTAAGCGAAGCGCTGAGTGAACTACCCGAAGTTAACGATGTTCTCTCGTTGCATAACACCAAATACATAAGGGGTGTTGACGGAGCCATGCTGGTTGACCCAGCAATTAGGTTTATCCCAACCAATGAAGAAGAGAGAGAAGCATTGAAGCAGGAGCTAACAATGAATCCTCTTGCAGTTGATGTTTTTGTTTCCTCATCGTTTAAACATGCATCCATTATTGTAAATCCAGAACAGGGCATACCCGATGAAACATTGTTGCAAAAGGTTGATAGCGTTTTAATGGTTTACCCCGGAAGCGAAAGTGTGTACATGAACGGATTACCCTATTTGCGAAATGAAATACAGGTTAAGGCTACGCGCGACTTGGCTCTGCTATTACCACTTGGGCTATTTGTTATGCTTGTTTTTTTGCTGCTTTCATTTAGGGAGCTAAAAGGCGTTCTTTTGCCCTTTTCGGTAGTGCTCATGTCAATTGCTTTTGCCATGGGTTTAATGCCACTTTTAGGGTACGATTTAAGCCTAATTGCTGTGCTTGTTCCAATAATGATGATTGCCATTGCAAATAACTATGGAGTACATATTATTGCTCGGTATCAGGAGTTGAATAGCGAGACTCCATCTATTTTAATGCCTCAGATTGTTGAACGAACCCTTAAGCATCTTACTAAACCAATACTTTTAACCGCAATTACTACCATTATTGGAATACTGGGGTTGGCTATACATGTAATGGCTCCGGCACGGCAAATGGGTTGGGTTACTTCGGTTGGCGTTGCAGTTGCGCTTGTGCTTAGCTTGGTTTTTATCCCTTCGGTTATGCTCGGTATGAAAAAGGGAAAACCTTCTCACGGAAAACTTACCTTCGAAAGAGCTTGGATAAGAAAACTTTTGGCTCAAATATCCTTAAAAACTGTTAGCAGGCCTCTTGTTGTTGTCTATATTTTTGTAAGCTTTTTATTGCTGAGCGCTGTTGGAATACTATCGTTACAGGTGAGCATTAATATGGAGAAGATGATGCCTAAGGCCCACCCAATGCGTATTTCTACAGATATTGCAAATCAGCATTTTGGTGGAACCAAAACAATCTCGTTGCTTTTCGAGGGCGATATTATTAGCCCAGAGATTATGCAGGCTATGGATGCTTTTGAGCGGGAGCTCAAGCAAATTCCCGAAATTGGCAACGTTACCTCATTGGCTTCGGTTATCCGAATTATAAGCCGTTCGCTAAATAATCCAGACGACTTCCTTTACGATACCATTCCAAACGATAGAATGGCTATTGCTCAGTATATCGAGTTTTATAGCATGAGTGGCGATCCTGAAGATTTTGAGAAACTTGTAAATTTCGACTATTCGCAAGCGTTACTAAATATTCAGTTTAAGGCAAATGACTATAAAGCATTTAAGCGAGTAGTAGGAAAAATTAATGCATTGGCTAATTCATCAACACATTGTACATTAATGGCAGGTCAGTGTTTGGTAGAGAACGAGTTGGCTCGTTCAATTGTTCGCGGACAGGTTTATTCGCTAATTTTTGCAATGCTTGCAATTGTTTCCCTTTTGGCAATTATTTTTAAATCAGTAACAGCAGGAATTATCGGTAGCATTCCGCTTTTGGTTTCGCTAATCTGTAATTTTGGGCTAATGGGGTGGTTTGGGCTTGAGCTCGATATTGGAAATTCACTTATCTCATCTGTAGCTATCGGTATTGGTGTCGATTATGCAATTCACTTATTCTGGCGGCTTAAGTATGAGCTTTCGTTGGGCCGAAGCTATTCCTCTGCAATTGCAAATACGCTTACAACCACCGGCAGAGGTATTACAATAAATGCTCTTTCGGTAATGCTTGGTTTTGCAGTACTATTTTTTTCGGGGCTGGTTATACTAAAAACCTTTGCCTTTCTAATTATCTTCTCGTTGCTAATCTGTTTGCTTTGTACGCTTATTCTTATTCCGGCAATTTGCGTTTTAGTTAAACCAGCGTTTTTAACGATGAATGGAGATCAACAGCTAATTGACTAAGGTATATTTTCTCTGATATTAATTCGAAAAACGCTATACTATGAAATTAAAATTATTTTTATCCTTTACTCTGCTAATTGCAATTTCCGTCGCTGTTATTGCACAGAATCCTAAAGAGATTGCAAGCAAATCCAATGAAATGGTTGAATTCGAATCCATGGAGATGTTAACTACGCTCAACATCTACGATGCTCGCGGGAATGTAAGGGTTCGCGATGTAGCTGTTGCCACCCGTAAGTTTGGCGAGGTAACCAAAACCCTTATGCGCTTTATGGCTCCACCCGAAGTTAAGGGTACTTCGATACTCGTATATGATTATCCTGAAAAAAGCGACGATATGTGGGTTTACCTACCCTCGTTGCGAAAATCGAGACGAATAGTGAGCACCGAAAAGGGAAAGAGTTTCATGGGCTCAGAGTTTTCCAATGCCGATATGAGCCGCCCAAACCTTAACGATTTTACCTACAAACTATTGGGATCACAAAAGTTGAATGGTAAGGATTGCTGGGTTGTTGAGGCTTCAGTAGCATCAAGTGAAGTTGACAAGGAACTTGGATATGCAAAAAGAGTTTCCTACACCGAAAAGAGTACCTACCTAACGCATAAAAGTGAGCTGCTCGATAAATCGGGAAAAGTACTTAAGGTGATGACCCTTAATAATTTTCAGAGGCAGAAAAACGGTCGTTATTTTGCTTACGAAATGAGAATGGAAAATATGCAAAGCAAACGCTACTCGGAGATGAAAGTGAAAAGTTTCCAGCTTGGCTCTTCTTTAAGCGAGGAAAAGTTTTCAGTATCAAGCCTAGAGAATTAGTATTAAGCCCATTATGGTGAACTTGCAGATGGCTTGTGAAACACTCACTAAGCCATTTGTTTTTTTGAGCCATATTATTGGCTCATTTTTCATTAACTCCTAAAATTCTGCTAAATTTGCGAGTTCGATAGTAAAAAACATTCTAAATAGCATAAACCCATGGGTGCAATTGATACAATTCTATCCAAATTCTTTGGTGACAAAGCAAAACGCGATTTAAAAGAGCTAACGCCATACGTTGAAAGAATAAAGGAAGTATATCCAAAATTCGAAACCTTATCGCACGACGAGCTTAGGGCCGAGTCGGACAAGCTAAAGCAAAAAGTAAGAGGTGCCATTGCCACCGAAATGGCCAAGGTAGAGGAGATGAAGGTTAAAATGGAGTCAACAGAGCTTGGCTTCGACGAGAAGGAAGTGCTCTCAAATGATATTGATAAGCTTAAAAAGCAAATTGACGAAAAGGTTGAGCAAGCCCTCGATGAAATTTTGCCCGAGGCTTTTTCCATTGTTAAGGAAACTGCACGCAGATTTAAGGAGAACGAAACCATTGTGGTTACTGCAAACGAGTTTGATAGAAATTTAGGTGCAAAAAAAGATTTCGTAACCATTGAAGGCGATAAGGCTGTTTACAAAAACAGATGGATTGCAGGAGGAAGTGAAATTGTTTGGGACATGGTGCACTACGATGTGCAGCTTGTTGGTGGTGTTGTTCTACATCAGGGCAAAATTGCCGAGATGGCAACGGGTGAAGGTAAAACGCTTGTGGCTACGCTGCCAGTGTTTCTGAATGCTATTGCCGGCCTAGGCGTTCATATTGTTACCGTTAACGATTACCTTGCCCGTCGTGACTCCGAGTGGATGGGTCCGCTATACGAGTTCCACGGTCTATCGGTCGATTGTATCGATAAGCATCAACCCAATAGCGAAGCAAGGCGTAACGCATACATGGCCGATATTACGTTTGGTACCAACAACGAGTTTGGTTTCGACTATCTGCGCGATAATATGGCCATTGCGCCTGCCGATTTAGTTCAGCGTAAGCACCACTACGCAATTGTCGATGAGGTTGACTCGGTGCTAATTGATGATGCTCGTACTCCGCTTATTATTTCCGGACCAGTGCCTAAAGGCGACGATCAGATGTTTGAGGAGTACAAGCCCAAGGTTGAGAAGCTAGTGAATGCCCAGCGGAACTTTGTTACTCAACTTTTGGCCGATGCCAAAAAGCTAATTTCGGAAGGCAAAAACGAAGAGGGAGGGAAAATTCTACTTAGAGCCTTTAAGGGATACCCAAAATACAAACCCTTAATTAAGTATTTAAGTGAGCAAGGGGTTAAAGCGTTACTGCTTAAAACCGAAAACTTCTACATGCAGGAGAACAACAAGAACATGCACATTGTTACTGATGATTTGTTCTTTGTAGTTGACGAAAAGCAAAATTCTGTTGAGCTTACAGAAAAAGGTATCGACCTAATTACTAGCGCTGCCGAAGATTCCAAGTTCTTTATTCTCCCCGATATTGGTAGCGAAATTGCCGATTTAGACAAGCAAAACTTGCCTCCTCAAAAGCTGATTGAGGCAAAGGAGGAGCTATTACGCGATTTCTCAATTAAGTCCGAAAGGGTGCACACTGTGCATCAGCTGCTTAAAGCATACACCATGTTCGAGAAGGATGTTGAGTACGTGGTGATGGATAACAAGGTGAAGATTGTTGACGAGCAAACCGGTCGTATACTCGAAGGACGCCGCTATTCCGATGGTCTTCACCAAGCAATTGAGGCTAAGGAGAGGGTTAAGGTTGAAGCAGCTACCCAAACTTTTGCAACGGTTACGTTGCAGAACTACTTCCGCATGTATCACAAGCTAGCGGGTATGACAGGTACTGCCGAAACCGAAGCAGGCGAATTCTGGTCAATATACGAGCTCGATGTGGTGGTTATACCAACCAACCGACCAATTGTCCGAAAGGATATGGAAGATTTGGTTTACAAAACCAAGCGCGAAAAGTACGTTGCTGTTATTGATGAGATTGTTAATCTAACTCAGGCTAACCGGCCAGTATTGGTTGGTACAACATCGGTTGAAATTTCGGAGCTACTTAGCCGTATGCTTAAAATGAAAGGGATTAAGCATAACGTGCTTAACGCAAAACTCCACCAACGCGAGGCCGATATTGTTGCTGAAGCGGGTAGGGAGAAAGCCGTTACCATTGCCACAAACATGGCAGGTAGGGGAACCGACATTAAGTTGTCGGCTGCAGTGAAAGAGGCAGGCGGTTTGGCAATTATTGGTACCGAGAGGCATGAGTCGCGTCGCGTGGATAGACAGCTACGTGGTCGTTCGGGGCGTCAGGGAGACCCAGGTACATCGCAATTCTTCGTTTCGCTCGAGGATGATTTAATGCGTTTATTTGGCTCCGATAGGATTGCCAAGGTTATGGATAGGCTTGGGCTGAAAGAGGGTGAGGTAATTCAGCACTCAATGATTTCCAAATCAATTGAGCGAGCACAGAAAAAGGTAGAAGAGAATAACTTCGGAATTCGTAAGCGGCTGCTGGAGTACGATGATGTTATGAACTCGCAACGCGAGGTAATCTACACTCGTCGTCGCAATGCCCTTTATGGTGAGCGTATTGATGTTGATGTGGCCAATATGCTTTACGATGTAAGCACGGCCATAATTAACGATACCCACGGAAATGTAGAGTTCGAAGATTTTAACCTTGAGCTTATTCGCAACCTTTCCATTGAGGCTCCATTCACCGAAAAGGATTTTATGCAGCTGTCGCCAGCTGATTTAACAGAGAAAATTTATAGGGCTGCTCTTACCAATTTTGAGAACAAAACAAATATCATTGCAAAGCAAGCTTACCCTGTAATTAAAGAGGTTTTCGAAAAGCAGTCGGCCGTATACGAGAATATAGTTGTGCCAATTTCCGATGGCCAAAAAGTTTTCCAAATTGTTACCAATCTTAAAAAAGCATACGAATCGGGTGCTAAGGAGCTAAACCGCTCATTTGCTAAAACTATTATCCTGTACATTATCGACGATCATTGGAAGGAGCACTTACGCGAAATGGATGAGCTTAAGCAAAGCGTGCAGAATGCTGCCTACGAGCAGAAAGATCCTCTGCTTATTTACAAGTTTGAAGCGTATGAGCTGTTTAAAAATATGATCGATAAGATTAATCGCGAGGTGATATCAATATTAATGAAAGCTCATATTCCACTTCGCGACCCAAGCCAGGTACAAGAAGCAAGCCAGCGTAAGGGGCTCGATATGAGTAAGTACGAAACATCGCGAACCGATGCTCTTCAGGCAGCAGCCAATACGCAGGAGCGTAGTCGCGAACCCGTAAGAGTTGAGAAAAAGGTCGGACGAAATGATCCTTGTCCCTGCGGTAGTGGAAAGAAGTACAAAAACTGCCACGGCAGAAATGCTGAAGCTTAAACAATAGTATCGCATTCAAAGCGGGTAGTCGGTAAATTTGCTAGCTGACTGCCCGTTTCTATTTTGCGCAATGCGCAAATTTTGTCTCATAGTTCTTATCTTTGCACCGTTTTTAAGATATAAGTATAATGGAAATTGAGAATACTTTACAGCTCGCTACATCGACGGTAATTGCCGAACTTTACGGCACAACGCCAACCCTCGATAGCATTCAAATTCAGAAAACTAAGCGAGAATTTGAAGGCGATTTTACCCTAGTTGTTTTTCCTTTGCTTAAGCTATCAAAGAAGAAGCCCGAGGAAACAGCACAGGAAATAGGAGAACGCCTAGTGGATACATTACCTGCAATTAGTTCGTTTAATGTGGTTAAGGGTTTTCTTAACCTTTCGTTAAGCAATGAGTTTTGGTGCAATACGCTAAATGCAATCGCAAGCACAGTCGATTTTGGTATTGCAAAACCCGAATCAACTGGGAAAGTTAAAATGGTTGAGTTTTCATCACCAAATACAAACAAACCGCTTCATCTTGGTCATATTCGCAATAACTTACTTGGTTTTTCAGTATCGAGAATTCTCGAGGCAAATGGCCATAAGGTTGTTAAGGTTAACTTGGTAAACGATAGGGGAATTCATATCTGTAAATCGATGCTAGCCTGGCAAAAGTTTGGTAGTGGTGAAACACCGCAGAGCAGTGGCAAAAAGGGCGATCATTTGGTAGGCGATTACTATGTTAGGTTCGATAAGGAGTATCGCCAGCAGGTTGAAAAGTTACGTGCTGAGGGCTTAGCCGAAGATGAGGCAAAAGCCAAAGCGCCAATTATTATTGAGGCTCAGGAAATGCTTCGGAAATGGGAGGCAAAGGACCCAGAAGTATACGCTCTTTGGCAAGAAATGAACCAATGGGTTTACGACGGTTTCGACCAAACCTATAACGCATTGGGTATTCAGTTCGATAAGGTTTACCACGAGTCAGAAACCTATTTGTTAGGGAAAAGTATTGTACAAGAGGGTTTAGCAAAGGGAATCTTTGTGAGAAAGGATGATGGGTCAGTGTGGATTGATTTAACAAGCGATGGCCTTGACGAAAAGCTGTTGCTTCGTTCCGATGGAACCTCGGTGTACATTACTCAAGATATTGGAACCGCTTTGCAGCGTTTTAATGAATTTCATCTCGACGATCATATTTACGTGGTGGGTAATGAGCAGGAATACCATTTTAACGTGCTAAAGCTGGTAATGAAAAAGTTGGGTTACAGCTGGGCCGATCATCTTTACCACTTATCGTACGGCATGGTTCAGCTACCCGAGGGTAAAATGAAATCGCGAGAAGGAAAAGTTGTTGATGCCGACGATTTGGTTGATGAGATGGTGGCCACTGCTCGTGAAATGTCACAAGAGCTAGGAAAGCTTAACGAGCTAAATGCCGATGAAGCATCAGAAATAGTAAGAATGATAGGATTGGGTGCTCTTAAGTATTTTATCCTGAAGGTCGATCCGAAAAAGAATATGACCTTTAATCCGCAGGAATCAATTGATTTTAACGGTAATACAGGTCCCTTTATACAGTATACCCATGCGCGTATTCAGTCGGTTTTGCGTAAAGCAAGCGATGCTAGTATTACAGTACCACACTCAATAGGTTCAGTAGCGCTAAATGCAAAAGAGCAGCATTTAATACAGCTGGTTTCGTCATTACCTTCGTTAGTTAATCAGGCTGCCGACATGCTAAGCCCAGCGCTAATAGCCAATTTCACCTACGACCTTGCAAAAGAGTATAATCAGTTTTATCACGATTTTACAATAATAAAGGAGCAAAACGAAGAGGCAAGACAAGCACGGCTTCTAATATCGCGCGAGGTTGCCAATGCAATTCGAATTTCGATGTGGTTGCTTGGTATTGACGTTCCCAATAGAATGTAGTGATTAGTGAAGTTTGTAAACTTTTTCTTCTTTATTGAGTCAAACATCAGCATAAAAATTAAGCATTATGATAGAGAATAAGCGAGGTTTTGCCAGCGATAATAATTCAGGCGTTCATCCAAGTATTTTACAGGCAATGAGTAGTGTTAACAATGGACATACCATTGCATATGGCGACGATTACTACACACAGGAGGCAGTGTCAATATTCAAAAAGCATTTTGGTAGTCAGGTTGAGGTGTTTTTTGTTTTTATTGGCTCAGCAGCCAATGTACTTGGAATTAAAGCTGCTACTCAACCATACCACGCCGTTATATGTCCCGAAACCGCACATATCAATGTTGATGAGTGTGGGGCTCCCGAACGGTTTACCGGATGCAAACTCCTATCGGTTGCCACTCCAGATGGGAAGCTAACCGTTAGCTTAGCCAAAAAGCATATGCATGGTTTTGGTTTTCAGCATCATTCACAACCAAAGGTAATTTCAATTTCACAACCAACAGAGTTAGGTACGCTGTACACGCCATCTGAGATTAAAGCACTTGCCGATTTTGCTCACGAGCATAACATGTATTTGCATATGGATGGGGCTCGGATAGCCAATGCTGCAGTTGCTCTAAATAAAAGCTTTAAAGAGTTTACGACCGACGTTGGCGTTGATATCCTTTCGTTTGGAGGAACCAAAAATGGGATGATGTATGGCGAGGCCATTGTTTTCTTCAACCCAAAGTTAGCAGACGAGTTTATGTACACGCGTAAGCAGGGTCTACAATTAGCCTCAAAAATGCGGTATATTTCGGCGCAATTTACTGCCTACTTATCAAACAATCAGTGGTCGGAAACGGCTAAGCATGCTAATAGCATGGCTAAGCTATTGGCCAAAGAGCTTGAGGAAGTTCCGCAGGTGAAGATTACTCAGCCTGTTCAGGTTAACGGAGTGTTTGCCATAGTGCCTGAGCATATTATCGAAAAGTTACAGGCTGAATATTTTTTCTATATGTGGGACGAAGAACGCTCCGAGGTAAGGTGGATGACCTCATGGGACACAACCGAAGAGGATATTCAAAATTTTGTTGCAAAAATAAAAGAGCTTCTAGCCTAGCACTACTTTGTGACTTGCTGCACAACCCCTAGGGCAAATTTGTACTTTTATTGCCAGCGTTATTAATTTAACCTACTGGAAACTAGTGTTTAATTGCTGGCGAATGCATAAATTTTCCAAAATGTTTATAACTAATCGCAACTAATGTTTGACTTTTCTGTTTCAACGTATTAGCTTTGCACTGTATTTTAAGTAGATGAGTTTTATTTGCTCAACCCCAATTTGCAATGATTAAGAAAACGATAATATTTTTCTCATTTCTACTGTTTTTTTTCCTTTTCGATTTAACATTTGGTTACTCATTAAGGGGCGAAAATGAAAATTCGGAGGATGAGGTTACTGAAGTTCCAGTTGTTGACCTCTCAAACGATATATTCGAGTTTGAAGAGTTTTCATCATTTGAGCAAACCGTTAAGAATTTTATACGGTATTGGGGGGTTAAAGGTGCATCGGTAGCCATTGCAAAGGATGGCAAACTTGTATATGCCAAAGGTTTTGGCTATGCCAATGTTGAAGAGAACGATTTAATGCAGCCATACCATTTATTACGGGTAGCTAGCGTTTCAAAGTTAGTTACAGCTGCAGCTATAATGAAATTAGTAGAAAGCGAAAGACTGTCGTTGGATAGCAAAGTTTTTGGTCTGGATGGAGTACTAAACGATAAGTTGTTATACAGTTACATTGATAATAGGGTAGAAGAGATTACGGTCAAACAGCTTCTGAACCATTCTGCAGGATGGACATCTCGATGGGGCGATCACCTGTTTATGCATGAGTCGATTGCACGACAGCAAGGAATTGAATTGCCTGTAGGCAAAAATGATATTATTCAGTTTGCCTTAGCCAAACGGTTACACTATACACCTGGTACGCGAAGTTCATACAGCAACCTAGGCTACATAATTCTCGAAAGTGTTATCGAAAAAGTTTCGGGATTGTCATACGAAGCCTATGTAACGCAAAATATTTTTAATCCCATTGGCATTTACGATGCCTTTATTGCTCATAACTACGATAGCCTCCGATACCCGCTTGAGGTTCGATACTACGAGGTTCCCGAGGCTCAACCTATCCCAGCCTTTGATGGTGAGCCCCAAATGGTTTTGAAGAGCCGTGGTGGTAATGATATTCGAACCCTAGGTGCAGCAGGCGGTTGGGTAATATCATCGGTAAGCCTTATTAAATTTTTGGTTGCAATTGACCCTGAGCGAGAGGGCGGAATTATATCGAACGAGTCTGCAGCTACCTTGGCACAAGCCGAACCAGGCAAGCATCCGCTTGGGTGGCGTTGGGTTTCGGTTGATGGATCGAGGTGGAGAACAGGTTCATTTGCAGGAACTTCGGCGTTAGCCATATCGCGTAGCGATGGATTTTCATTCGTTTTTTTAACAAATACAAGCCCTTGGGTTGGCTCACGTTTCCCATACCAAGTAAACCGAATGATGGCTAGAGCATTGCATAGGGTTGAAGAGTGGCCTGAAATTTTTCCTTATAGCCCATATTCGCCAAAGCTTTTTACAGAGGTTGAGCTACAGGATTATACACAGGATAAATCCAAGCCTTGGGATAATTGGGAGTTTCTTTCCCTAATCAATGCAAATGTAAACTAGCAAAGCCTATTCAGCCTGTTTGCATTTTCTTTACTTTGGAAGAACTTCAATCCCTTTCATCTTAACCAAGTCAATAAACTGTAAAAAGTATCTATCGTATTCGGTAGTAAAGTTGATTTCCTTGTTGTTTATTCGTTTCATTGATACTGTAACCCTATTCCTCTTCTTCTTCTCAATAGAAATGCTACTAAAATCAGAATAGCTGTGCCAGGTATCTATGTTTCTACGCGATTTGATAAGCTGTATAACGATATATACCAGGTAGAGAAGAATCGAAAGAAGCACTGGAAAGATAATGTATAGCACTTTATTATATCCTAGTTTGTAATACGAATAGTAGTTAAGACTATACGAAACGAATAAGAAAAGAGTAATAAGAGCAGAGCTAATGATGTTGCTCTTTTTTCTGCTTATGCAAAACTCATTATCGTCGTATACAATACTATACTCCACTTCTAACAGTATATTTTTAAGGTTCATCGCTTCAAGTTTGATTAGAATTTCAAAATTACACTCAAATATTTTTTAAAAAAACATTATTATAGTAGTAGCAAAATATTATAATAATACTTATTTTTGAAAAAAATGAAAAATGAAAGAAGTTTCCAATTTGCTATTCGAGTTGGGCTTTAACAAGCTTGAAACAGAAGTTTACCTTTACTTACTGGTTAACAAACCTGCTACAGCATACGGAATAGGAAAGGGAATAAACAAGCCAACAGCCAACGTATATAAAGCCATCGAATCGCTTGCAGGTAAGGGGGCTGTAATGGTTGAGGACAATAAAAGCAAAGTATGCAAGGCGGTAAATCCCTCAGAATTTTTTAGCCTTTATGAGAAGAAGGTTCTCGAAAAAACTTCAAATGCAAAATCAATATTGCAAAATCTTAGGCAGAAAGAGGAGGAGGAACGAAGCTATACTATAAATACGGTTCCTCTTGTTTTTGAGCGCTTTGAACAGATGATGGATG
>CAZGQZ010000002.1:33919-40904 GCA_964527985.1 uncultured Rikenellaceae bacterium
TTGAGCAAGGTAAAGCAAGCGGTTTGGAGTAACAACACCTATATGTCGTGTATGCTTCATGCAGGCTTTATGCGTGAGCAAACGTTAATGAAGATAATGCAGGAAGCTGAAAAGCCAAACTTTGAAAGTAGAGTAATGGAAATACTTAATAACCAGAAATTCTTTTACAATTCAGACATACCAGGTTTCAATAAGCTAAAAAGCATATAATTATTTAATCACTATTACTATGATAAATGTTATTGAAAAAGCAAAGAAGAGTAGCTTGTTATCAATTATTTTAGCATTAGCAGCTACCGTTTTGGTTATTGAACTTTCTGACCTAATTGCAAATCCAGTTTCAGGGTTTCTAAAGCAACATTTTGAGCTAAATTTTTATACCGGAAATGTTATTTCTAAGTTCTTTATGCTGCTATTCTCCGTTTTAGCAATTCTGCTTATCAACGGAGGAAAATTAACGAATTTTGGTTTTAATATACCCCACAAATTTGGCTATATAAGGCTTGTTCTGTTGACAATAGGAATTGCTATAGCCAGTTTTATAGTTGGTTCAATACTCTTTATTGTTATACTTAACAGTGTTTTCCCTATCGATAGCATAGGTGGGTCAACCATGGGGTTTCCCGAGCAACAATCGCTGCTCGAAATAATACTTACAGTTTGGATTTGGTCAAGTTTATGCGAGGAGGTTTTAACGCGTGGCTTGCTTCAGGGTGTAATTCAGCATCTTGATTCCAAGAAGTTTTTGCGGCTTAGCCTTCCAGTTTGGATATCAGGAATATTTTTTGGGCTTATGCATACCAGGCTCATTTATGGAGGAATGAGCTTCTGGTTTGTTGCTTTTGTAGTATTTAACACATCAATTATTGGTTTATTAGCTGCATATTATCGCGAAAAAACTGGTAGCATATTCCCCGCTTTTTTAGTTCATGTTTTAGCCAATATTGTTGGGTTTATGCCATCGATTATATTTAATGCATAAGTAACAAAATAGTCCACTCGAACTATAATTATTTAAATGTACTTGCAATAGCAGCAAAAAATTTTAAATCATGAAGGGTTTATTGATATCGGTAACTGTCTCAATTTTAGTATTATCCTGTGCACCAAAATCAACGCAAGTTAACCTTGATAAAGCATTGGTTTTTTTTGAGGATATTGATTCTCTGTGTAGTATAGATGATGGGAAACTTTGGGGTGTAAATCTTTATGGGCCAATTCTAATTGTAGATAGTGAAACCAGAACTGTTATTGCAAATATGCCCGATAATGAAAACCAGCTTAAGAGAAATTATGGTGTTTATGTTGGAGAATTACCCAAAGAAATTAGCATAGCCAATACAACTGTTGAATGGCTTGGTCAAAACTGGGCGATGGTTAGCATGAATGCCATTTCTAGTGAATCAGAGTATAACCGTAATAGGTTGATAATTCATGAAAGTTGGCATAGGGAGCAAAAAAAGTTTGGAGTTAAATTCATTACTTCATCAAATCAGCATCTCGATGAATCGCAAGGTGAAGTACTTCTTAAACTGGAGTTAATAGCCCTTAGGAATGCGTTGGTAAATAACACCGACATAAGCCAAGATTTAACTAATGCTTTACTTTTTAGATTGCATAGACAGAGTTTATATCCAAATAATAATGAAGATGCTTTTGAACGATTAGAAGGTTTGGCTGAATACACAGGATTTAAACTGGCTACAATCGATAGTTGTTTAAAAACGAATGAGCTAATTAAGCATATTGATACTGGAATTAAAAAGGTAGGTTTTAGTAATTCATTTGCCTACTTTACTGGACCTGCATATGGGTTTATCTTTGACAAGTATTCTTCAGATTGGATAGAACAAGTAAAGCAGGGTTTATCTTTAACCCAGATTGGTTGTAAGCTAGTAAATTTTAACCCAAGCTATATCGACACAGTTAAAATAGAATTTCTTGTGAAACAGTATAAGGCTGATTCACTTATTAATGCTGTGAAAAGTAGAGCAGAAAAAGAGAAGCAATTAGTTGAAAAGCTTGAAAGGAAATTCTTTAATAACAGTCGGCTAGTTATACCATACAATAATATAAATTTCACATTTAATCCGCAGGAGAAACTTGTCTCAATTAGTGAGGGTGTAGTTTATCCAACATTTAGCCTAACTGCAAATTGGGGTACCCTGAAAGTGTCAAAAGGTATCTATAGGGATAATAATTGGCGATTTTTTATTGTACCCATACCCGATAGTATTATAAGCGGCGTTGGAGATAATAAATACATGTGGGATGGCTATGAGCTTATGCTTAAATCAGGGTATTTTATTCAAGAAATTGAAGACAGAAAATTTCAAATCGCTGATAAGCATAAATATTCTAATTGAGTTGAAAATTATTCTCCAGCCTTAGCTCCTGATTTCTGATTATCTCAACAAACTTAAGTTGATTTAGCATAAATTGTTCTCGGGCCTCATTGCTTTGGAGCGAGAGAAGCTTATACTTCTCGTCAGATTTTAGCATTATAGCTCGGGCTATATCTAGCATGTTTATTCCAACTCCAGTTATAAGCGTTCCAAACTCACTGCTAATGTTGAGCCTCAGGGTTTTAATTTTTACAGCTAATTCGGGATTTGTTGTTGTAAAATCAATGCTTAGCGATTCCGATACTGTGGCACCGTAAAGTTTACTAGGGAGAACAGGAAAGTAGTCTATTGTTTTAAAAAGAGATTTCCCTCTAATTAAGATTACCATATCATCATTCTCATTTCTTCCTACTAGCTTCACAACTTCTACTTCGCTTCCAATCTCATCAATTTCACCGTTGTTCATGTACGGAATACCAAAAGGCAATTTCGATTCTAAACACTCCTCAATAAGCTGCTTGTACCTTGGTTCAAAAATTCGCAATGGAATTTCCTCCCCCGGAAGCAGTATTAGGTTTAGTGGGAACGCTGCTATTCTATATACTTTTGGTTTCATTTTACTAACGCTCATTGCTACTTTTAAATTTTAGTGATGCTGAGTTAATGCAATATCTTATCCCAGTTGGTTTTGGGCCATCGTTGAAAACATGCCCTAAATGGGCATTGCAGTTTTTACACAGCACCTCGGTTCTAACCATTCCGTGACTCGTATCAAGTTTCTCAATTATATTATCCTTAAACTCCGAGTTGAAAAAACTAGGCCAACCGCAACTTGATTCGAACTTAGTTTCCGACTCAAAAAGGGGAGCATCGCAAACAACACAGTGGTATGTTCCTCGCTCAAAAAAGTTCCAATACTTTCCTGTAAATGGTCTTTCGGTTCCTTTTTGTTGAGTAACATAAAACTCTATTTCGCTTAGGTCTTTCTTGAGCTCATTTTTACTCATTCCATTTGTTTTTTCTTGTGCATCTGCACAGCTAGCAAATTGTACAGCAAGTAACGTTATTGCTATGAACTTTACTATTTGCATATTTTAAGTTTATAGTTAAACAACGCAAGTACAATAAAAATGTTCAAGTTTGGGTTATTCAATATATTGCAAATGTTTTTTTGCTTGTTTGTAATGAGGTTTGTTTGTTTAAACTTTAATGTTTTTTCACATTCAAAAAGGGTAAAATAATGTTATGTTTGCCTTGTATTTTCAACATTTAATAACATTCACCATGAACAAATATTTTTTTCAACTAATCTTTTTTATTGGGCTTTCCACAGTTACAATTGCACAACCCACTAATGTTAGAGAGTTACCTTTTTTTGATAAGCTTAAGGTTACAAATCAGATTAATGTCATTCTATCGCATGGCGAGGAGTTAAGCGCACGTATAGAAGCAAAGGGAATACCTTTAGAAGATGTAATAACCGAGGTAACTGGTAAAACCCTTGAGATAACCCTTAAAAGAGGTGTTTATACAGACATTCATGTTGATGTTTTTGTAACCTATATCGAGCTACGCGATATATATGCCAGCGCATCGGGTCGGCTAAGCTTTCAGGATACAATAAAGGGCGACAAGCTTGTGGCAAATGCAACAACCAATGGGGAGATTAATGCAACCGTTGATTTACGAACCCTTGATGTTTCGGCCGATAAGGGAGGCTTAGTCCGATTGAATGGAAATCTGGGATCGTATGAAGCGCGCATTTCCACCGCCGGAAATTTATCGGCTCTTGAGCTTAATGCCGATAGCGCCTTTGTTACTGTATCGTCGCGAGCAGTTGCTAAGGTAACAGCGAAAGAGCTTATCGATGCGCATGTACGCTCTGGAGCAACGCTTACCCTTACAGGTAAACCAAAGGAAAAGAAGATTAAAACTGGCCTAGGGGCCAAAGTACTTGAACAGTAAAGCTGCATATGCTTAAAAACAGCCATTAAGGCTGTTTTTTTTATGTTTTATCTGCCTATTAGTTAATACATTTGTTGGTTTTCAATTCAACCCTATCAACAATGTATCAAAATAGCACTTTCATAAAACTTCTTAAAGCTGAGGTAGTTCCCGCTTTAGGCTGTACCGAACCAATTGCAGTTGCATTGGCAGTAGCTAAGGCTCGCGAAACACTTGGCGAAATACCTACAAGCATTAAGCTTTTTTTAAGCCCAAATATTTTTAAGAATGGGATGGGAGTTGGCATTCCTGGAACGGGTATGACGGGTTTGCCTATTGCTGCTGCTTTGGGAGCAATTTTTGGAAAATCAGCCGATTGCTTAGAATTGTTAACGGGGGTAGATGATAATGATGTTAATAGGGCAAAGAGCTTGGTTAGCGAGAATAAAGTATCGATTAAAGTTAAAGAGGGAACAGAAAAGTTGTATATCGAGGCAGTATGCAGTAACTCTCAGGGTAATTGGGCAAAAGCAATTATAACCGATAAGCACTCAAATATTTCAAAAGTCGAACTCAACGGAAAGCTAATTGACTGCAAAACAGTCAAGCAGGACTATTCAGATAATGATTCAAAAAAGGAATCAGTTTCACTAACCGTTGAATCAATTTTCGATTTTATTACTGATGTACCTTTTAAAGACATTGAATTTATTCTTAAAACGGTTGAGTACAACACTACAATTGCCAATGAGGGATTGAGCAAGGATTATGGTTTAAGAGTTGGCCGCGTGCTAAAAGGTTATATTGATAAAGGCATACTGGCAGATGATTTAATGAATAATGCCATGTATCTAACAGCCGCCGCCTGCGATGCCCGTATGGCTGGGTGTACGCTTCCGGTAATGAGCAACTCGGGTAGCGGAAATCAAGGGTTAACAGCAACACTTCCCGTTTATTCTGCTGCTATTCGTTTTAAGTCAAGTAACGAAGAGTTGGCTCGTGCTTTAGCTTTATCCCATTTGGTTGCCATCCATATTAAGCATCATTTAGGTCGTTTATCGGCATTGTGCGGATGCGTAGTTGCAGCAGCCGGAGCAGGTTGTGGTGTTAGCTACTTAATGGGAGGGAGGCTTAACGAGGCTATTTTCACCATTAAAAATATGGTTGGTAATGTAACCGGAATGGTTTGCGATGGAGCCAAAGAGGGCTGCGCCCTCAAGGTTAGTTCGGGGGTTAGCTCTGCAATTCAATCTGCATTACTTGCCATGCAAGGCGTTGTAATATCATCTAATGATGGAATAATTGATGATGATATTGAAAAAACAATAAGGAATCTCGCAATGGTTGGATCTGAGGGAATGACCCAGACCGATGAGCTTTTGCTAAAAATTATGGTATCAAAGGGTGCAAAATAATCAATGCCCAAAAAAAGGAGCGCATACATAGCTAAAAAGCTAGAGGCTAAGGTAAAATCGGCCATTTATAGCTATAACCTTATCGAGAATGCCGATAGGGTTATGGTTGGAATTTCGGGCGGTAAGGATAGTTTTGCTTTGCTCGATATACTCGTTAGCCTTAGGCGAAGTTTACCCGAAAAGTTTGAAATAGAAGCCTGTCACGTGCAAGCTGCCGATATGCCCTATAAAGCCGACGAGGACTTCATGGTAAGTTATTGTGAGCAAAATAACATACCGTTACACTTTAAGCAAATAGTAGTTGACTACAAACCTAGTGGCCGACAGCCTGCTTGTTTTATCTGTAGTTGGAAACGCAGGAAAGAGCTTTTCTCTATTGCAAAAGAGCGAAAATGTAATAAGCTGGCATTTGGTCATCATTTAGATGATGCTGTAGAAACTTTGTTACTTAACATGATTCACCATTCATCAATAAGCTCAATACCGCCCAAGCTGAGTATGTTCGAAGGCGAATTGCTCGCCATACGCCCATTAATACTTGTAACCGATAAAGAGTTGGCAAAATATGCCGATAACCTGCAGTTTCCCAACGAGGTTTCGCTTTGTCCGCATGAAGATAAAACTAGTAGAGAACAGGTAAGGGAACTGTTGAGTAGTGCTGTTAAGATAAATAGAAGCGCCCGAGAAAATATTTTCAGATCGATGGCAAATATTTATAACGACTACATAGTAACCGAACCTGAAAAGAAAGAAAAAGGCCACGCAGATAGGTTAGCGTAGCCTTTGGGGTTTATCCTTCAATTTGCTTTATGGTGAAATTGAGCGCATCTTGCAGCATTTCCTGAGGGGGATCGTTAATGAAACCCTCTTTGCACAGCGAATGGGTAAGCGAACGAGAATATTCAATTTCCATTTTTGCTAGCTCATAGGCCTCTTCCCAAGTTACTTTTCTGCGAGCAACACCATCTTTAATAGCTTGCATGGCCACGTCGGCAGCTTCTACCGGAAAAACATCAGCTTCGTCCATGGTTGGTGTGATGTTTTCAGGATCAATCCCTCGTTTTTCTGCATAATTTGCAAGCGAGTGCGCAGCAGCAATGGCCATAGTATCGGTAATTTTTTGAGCCCGTACCATAAGGGCACCCTTTAGTATTCCTGGGAAACCTAACGAGTTATTAACCTGATTTGGGAAATCGCCTCTACCCGTTGCCACAATGTATGCACCTGCCTCTTTTGCGGCGTAAGGGTATATTTCGGGAACAGGATTAGCACAAACAAATA
>CAZGQZ010000003.1:0-19321 GCA_964527985.1 uncultured Rikenellaceae bacterium
GCAATAACGAGCAGAGTTTGCAAGTTTCTGGGGCCATTGCTTCATTGCCAACAGACTCTATTCGCGCAGAGTTTAAAGATATTGATTTGTCAAACGTAAACCTCTACACCAGCAGTTTAGGGTATACTATTTCAGGAAAAATGGATGGTTACGCCATGTTAACCGACCTGTCGAGCACACCATTATTCTTTTCCGATTTAAGCATGAGTAACATAGTACTTAATGAAAATGCAGTTGGTGATATTGCTATTCAGAGTAAATGGCTGGCTAACGAGAAAAGGCTAAACGTGAGTTTGACAAACACTTTAAATGGAGAGCCCGCATTATCAGTTACAGGAAATGTATTCCCAAATACCAATAGTTTGAGCATTAAGGCTGATATCCATAAACTTCTACTAAGCAACATTGAGCCAATTATAGCCGATAACGTATCGGGGATTGATGGTTTTATACAGGGTAATTTAGCCCTCTCGGGCTCTTTTGACCAGCCACAGCTAAACGGTCAGCTTAACTTAGTTGATGGAGCAGCATCAATAGGTTTTACAAAAACAAGGTATCGGGTTTCCGATCCTATCGTTATTCAGAACAGCGATATTATTTTTCGCGATTTCAGGGTTCTCGATGTGAATAATCGGGTTGCCACATTAAATGGGGCTATTAAAACTGGATATTTCAAGAATATCAGACTCGACCTCACCTTATCACCCGAAAACTTTCAGTTTCTTAACACAACCGAAAGAGACAACGAACTTTTCTACGGTAGCGTTTACGCTACTGGACAGGTCAGGCTTATGGGGCCACCCAATAACCTCAACGTAAATGCTTCGGTTAAAACTGAGCCTCGAACAGCAATATTCCTTCCGCTTTCCTCATCAGGCGAGGTAGCCGAAACCGATTTTGTTAACATTGTTGATCGTAGTTCCGATATCATCATAATTGAAGAATCGTTTGAGTCGTTAATTGATGAGCCAAAGTCGAACATTGCGCTTAACCTCGACTTGCAAGTAACTCCCGATGCCGAGGTGCAAATTATTATTGATAAGCAGCTTGGCGATATTATTAGGGCAAACGGAACGGGAAATCTAAAAATGGAGATTAACCCTAGCACCGATGTGTTTAATATGTTTGGCCAGTATGCCATCGAAAGTGGAGATTATTTATTCACTCTTCAAGGGGTTATAAATAAACGATTTCGTATTGGCCAGGGAAGTACTATAACCTGGAATGGCGATGTTGAGGATGCAATGATGGATATTCAGGCTATCTACTCGCTCAGAACTACCTTAAGCCCACTAAGCCCGGGTAGCGAAAACGAAGCCTTTAAACGCCGAACACAAGTCGATTGCGAGATAAACCTATCGGGTAAGCTTATGGAGCCCGCAATTAATTTTGGAATTAACGTGCCTCTTGCTAAAACTGATGAGTCGATAAATGCTGTGGTGCAAGATGCTATTAGCACCGAGGAGCGATTGAGTAAGCAGTTCTTATCGCTTCTGGTAATAAACAACTTCACTAGCGATGTTCAGGAGGAAATGGCTGGTGGTTTTGGTCAAGGACTCGCATCAACAGCGAGCGAGATGCTATCGAATCAGCTAAGCAATTGGCTGTCGCAGTGGAGTTCAGCCTTTGATATTGGCATTAACTACCGCCCCGGCGACGAAATTAGCTCCGATGAAATTGAGCTAGCACTTTCAACCCAGCTGTTTAACGATAGGGTCACAATTAATAGCAACGTGGATATGGGAAGCCAAAACGTGAATACTCCCATAGCCGGCGATTTTAGTATCGACGTAAAAATTGTACCCTCTGGCAAGCTCAGGGCTAAAGCCTTTGCTCGTTCAAACGATGATATATTAATGGGCGAAAACCAAAACGATTACACTACTGGGGCTGGTTTTATGTATCGCGAAGATTTTAACTCGTTTAATGAGCTTTGGAGAAGATATGTTAATTTTTTTAGACGCAAACCTGAGGAAGAACGTAACCCGAGATACGCCCCATTTTACGAGGAGGATACCATT
This sequence comes from uncultured Rikenellaceae bacterium, assembly GCA_964527985.1. Taxonomy (GTDB): domain Bacteria; phylum Bacteroidota; class Bacteroidia; order Bacteroidales; family Tenuifilaceae; genus Perlabentimonas. Next base: position 2,022 of record CAZGQZ010000003.1, read on the forward strand.
ATTGAGGGTAGTTTAAATAGAGAGGTTAACAAAAATGCTTTAGTTGAAATAAAATAGATTTAGACCAATCATCGTTTTTTTATTAATTTCGGCAAAAATAATTTTAACTAGTATGAGTCTACTACTTTTAGCACAGGTTGATATCGCAGCCCAACAAGCTGCCGCAGAGCCAGCAGGTGAATTAACTCTTAGCTTTTGGGAGCTAACTTTAAAAGGAGGGTGGATAATGATTCCCCTTGCTTTGCTTTGGTTTATTGCTGTTTACCTTTTTATCGAAAGATTTTGGGCAATTAAAAAAGCCTCAAAAGAGGATACCAATTTTATGAATCGTATTAAGGAATACATTTACGAAGATAAGGTTGAATCGGCCCTTGCTCTTTGTCAGGCACAGAATACTCCTGTTGCCCGAATGATTGAAAAAGGCATTCAGCGTATTGGGAAACCCCTATCGGATGTTAATGCGGCCATTGAGAACGTTGGCAACTTGGAGATATCTAAACTCGAAGGTAGTTTGCCAACTTTGGCAACCATTGCTGGGGGCGCTCCTATGATTGGTTTCTTGGGTACGGTTATTGGCATGATTCGCGCATTTTACGATATGTCAATGGCGGGTAATAATATCGATGTTGGTTTGCTATCAAATGGTATTTATACCGCAATGGTTACAACTGTTGCCGGTTTAATTGTTGGTATTGCCGCCTATTTTGGGTATAACTATCTGGTTGCAAAGGTTGAAAAGGTTGTTTTTACCATGGAAGCAAATACAACTGAGTTTATGGACTTGCTCAACGAGCCCGTATCGTAGTTAATAAATTTAAACTAAAGTATAAATGGCACTTAAGCGAGGTTCAAAGGTTAATCCAAATTTTAGCATGTCGTCAATGACCGATATCGTTTTCCTCTTGCTCATTTTCTTTATGGTATCGTCAACGCTGGTTGCACCCAATGCGCTAAAGCTACTTTTACCTCAAAGCAATAGCCAAACTCCCGCTAAACCCATAACAACGGTTAGCATAACCGAAGACTTAAGGTTTTACGTTGAGCAAACTCCTGTTAGCTTTTTCGAACTTGAAACATCATTGGCTCAACGTTTGCAGGGTGAAGCAGAGCCTACCATTTCGCTGCATGTTCACAAATCGGTTCCTATGGAGGAGGTAGTTAAGGTGATGAATATTGCAAAGGATAATCGTTATAAGCTAATTTTGGCAACACAGCCACTAAAGTAGTAGTGTAATGACAACAAAAACCAAAGGAATACTAGGATCGACAGCAATACACATTATTATTATTGTGTTGCTAGTTCTCTTTGGTTTTTCAACACCACTGCCTCTACCTGGTGAGGAGGGCATAATTATAAATTTTGGCGATAGCGATGACGGTGCTGGCTTAGTTGAACCCAGAGAGATGCCTGAGCGCGAAACGGCTCCTGCTCAAGAAAATACACAGGAGGACGAATCGGCACCTATAACACAAGATTTTGAAGAAGCTCCCTCGCTTCCCGATCCAAAACCCGATCCAAAGCCCGAACCGGAAACTCCCAAAGACGACAAGCCCACCGAACCCAAAACAGAGGAACCTAAGGAGGAGGAAAAACCTCGCGAGGTTGACAGAAGAACGCTTTTCCCTGGTCAGCAAACCGACGGAGATACCTCGGGCGAGGGTGAAACTGGCAACGAAGGCAATCAGGGAGATGTTGATGGCGACCCAACCTCAACAAATCGTGAAGGAGGAACAACTGGTGGTGGCGATGGCATTAGCTTTAGCCTTGGAGGCAGGGGATTGATGGAAGAGTTACCTAAGCCAATAGCTCCACTCAACAAGAAGGGAACTATAGTTATTAGGATTGTTGTTGACCAAGAAGGTTTTGTAAGGGAAGCTGTTTTTGAGCAAAAAGGTTCAAACAAGATAGATTCTGATTTGATAAATGCTGCGATTGAAGCTGCAAAAAAAGCTAGATTTAAAGAGAATCCAGGTCAACCTCGACAAACGGGGACAATAACTTACGTATTCAGCAATAACTAAAAGAACAGTAGCTTTACAGCAAAAACCAGTACGGTAACAAGAACAAACCAGCGGATAAATCCTGCACCTTTTTTTATGGCAACATGGGTAGCAACCCAAGCACCTGCCATGCTTCCAACGGCCAGCAACAGGCCAAGCTTATAATCAACCTGATTGTTATAAATAAAAACCCCAAGCGCAACCACGGTAAAGGCTAGTACAATTAGCACTTTAATGGCATTAGCCTTAAGCAAATCGAACCCTGCACCTAGTACTAATCCTGCTAGTAAAAAAAATCCTACACCAGCCTGTATAAATCCCCCATAAAATCCAATTCCTAGGAAGACTAGAATTTGAACAAAGCTAGGTTTTGCCTTTACATTTCCCTGTTGCGATTTTATCCACCGCTCAGGCTTGTATATCATGAGGATAAACATAAAAACTAAAAGGCCTCCAATTACCTTGTTCATTACCTCATCGTTGAGGTTAACTGCAAACGCTGCTCCGGCAAACGAACCAATAATTGCAGGTATGGTAAGCCAAACGCCCTCTTTCCATTCGAATACCTTTTTATGCTTAAACTGGCCTGTTGCAACAAGGCTTTGTAAAAGAACGCCAATTCGATTGGTACCATTGGCCACATTTGCAGGCAATCCTAAAAATATGAGCAAGGGAAGGGTAAGTAACGATCCGCTCCCTGCAAGTGTATTAATAAATCCTGCAGCAAATCCTGCAGCAATTACCAGCGCGTACAGCCAAAAGTTTAGCTCCATGGGTTAGTGCTTTTTGTGTAGCGTAAAGATATGTTTTTGGAATTTTATTGCCAATTGGATTTTTCATCAAAAAAAAGCAGCCCCATTGGAGCTGCTTTCAGTAATTATTACTTATTACTAGCAATTTCTAGAAATGGAATAGAAGGCTTAATGCTCCTGATCCTCCAAAGATGTTTTGGCCAACAGAACCGTTGTCAACTGAAAAACCTAAAGCCGATACTTTAGTTGCACCTAAAAACTCTTCAGTTCTTCTCGAGTTAGTTCCTGTAGCTTCTGGGTCGTCCCAAAATTCTACAGTTTCTTTAGTTTGACCAGTAATACCAACACCAAATCCCCAACCAAATTCAGCGCTAACCGAAATTTTGGGAGCAAAGAAATACTCAACGCCAACAAAAGCCCTGAGGCTAGCACCAAAACCACCTGCTTTGTAATCTAGGGTTCTGTTGCTTCCTCCAAAAATTACGCCTTCGTCCTCAGCGTTTTGATTATAATCAATAGCATACTCATACTTCTCCTTGTAAGCATTTCGGGCTATGAGCACCTCGCCTCCGTAAAACCCTTGAAGACGGTTGTGACCTCTTCTCAACTCAAGTCCACCACCAATAACTATGTTATTGTTTTTTTCAGTAAACGCATTCTCCACCTGAGGAATATCGATTGTTGCAGTTGAGAATGGATCATCAAAATAAATGGTAGTTTTTTCAGATAATGTATTGATTCCAATACGACCCCTAACCGCCATATTGTCTTCAAGGAAATACTTACCTACAATAATCTGGTTAAAGCCGCTAACATATCCTGGATGTTGAGCAGTTTGACCAGTGTTATTCATAATATTGGCAAAGTTTAGGGCATAGTCGAGTAAAGGAATAGCATTAAACCCTAGAGCAATATCGCCAGCTTGGGGTAGAATTACATTTCCTTTTTTTGATAATAGTATATCACTATTCTCAACTGGAGTAGTCTCTTCTTGTGCAAGCAATGATAATGAAATGGTTAATGCTGCAAAAACAAGTAATACTTTTTTCATGGTACTAATTTTTTTAGTTACGTCCTACTCGTAAGGCTTTTCGGTTTACGCCCCTGCGTTTAGCTGCGCAGGTCAACTTTTTTAAGATGCGCATAGGCAATCAAAGATTGCGCCACTAAGTACAATTTGTTGTTATCGCACACAAATTAGCAATAAAAGTCACTTAAAATTTGCTTCTGTAATTTTTTATTCGGATTAAGTCTAATTATCATTTACACTTGTTTTCCCTTGGTGTGTTGGCAAACAATATTTTATAAGCTAGTTTTATGTCGAAATGAGAATTATCAACATAATTAATTAATCGTTATGAGCATTAAAGGAACTGAAACCGAAAAGAACTTACTTAAGGCTTTTGCTGGTGAGTCACAAGCAAAAAATAGGTACACTTACTTTGCAAAGGTTGCAAAGAAGGAGGGATATGAGCAAATAGCGGAGCTATTTATGCAAACAGCAATGCAGGAGGAGCAGCATGCTAAAGTATTCTTCAAATTTTTAGAAGGTGGTATGGTTGAAATTACAGCCTCATACCCTGCTGGAGTTATTGGCACCACTGCCGAAAACCTTAAGGCTGCTGCCATGGGCGAGCATGAGGAGTGGGCCGATTTATACCCTGAGTTTGCCGAAATTGCGGAGAAGGAAGGTTTTAAGAAAGTAGCAACTGCTTTTAAAATGATTGCTAAAGTTGAGAAGGAGCACGAAGAGCGTTACCTTAAACTACTTAAGAACGTTGAGGAAGGAAAAGTTTTCGAAAAGGATGAGGAGGTAGTTTGGATGTGTCGTAAGTGTGGTTATCATCATAAAGGTAAGAAGGCTTTAAAGAATTGTCCTGCTTGCCAGCATCCAATAGAGTATTTTGAGGTTTTAGCAGATAACTACTAGTTTCAAGTTAAATATTTTGAGGTAACAAAAAGGGCGAAGTTAGCTTCGCCCTTTTTGTTTTGTTTGCTTTTTTGTACAGCTAAATGTTCTTAGTTGGATAGCTGGCTTCCCTCTCCATAGCTTCCTTAAGCCATTGGGGTACGATAGTGTCAAGAAAAACTTTCTTTTCGGCGTTAAGCTTCTTCATGTCAAGTCCAATATACTCTTGAGCCTTCGCTTTTGTTGATATATCGGGTAGCGGAACAGGTTCCGAATATCCTAAGCTAGCCAAAACACGGGTTATCTCAATTCTTGCCTCCTGAGCTTTTTCTAAACCAAGTCCTATTACTCTTGCACTTTCGAAAGGTGCATGGAACGATGCACCATGACTAGCTGCAACATAGTCCCAACGCCATTGTGCACCCCGTATAAGCTTTAGCGCATTGGCCATTTGCTTTTCAGATGCTCCCTTATCCCATGCAAATTTTGCTTCTATATGCGCTTTAGCCAATGCCTCTTCGAGCAAAACACGGGTTTCGTGGAGAGCATCTTGCCTTTGGTATACGTTCTGAATTAGCTTTTCAGTGTCCTCTCTATGGCAAACAGCGCAGGTGTTGGCAACGTTGTTAAGTGGACTCTGTATATGGTGATTAGTAAATTTTACCCCACCTTGACTTTTATATGGCATGTGGCAATCGGCGCATGAAACTCCTCTATCGTAATGCACTCCAAAGCGAAAAATTTCGTAATCGGGGTGCTGAGCCTTAATCATTGGTGTACGGCTTAGCTGGTGGGTCCAATCGGCAAATGCCAGTTCATCGTAATATTCTTCCATACTTTCCATGTTAAATCCTTTATCCCAGGGAAAGGTTAGGTATTTTCCTTCGCCCTTAAAGTAGTACTCAACATGGCATTGGGCGCAAACTAGCGATCGCATTTCCTGGTGAGTTGCATTGGTAATATTTTTACCTTGTCTCTCAAATGCTTCAATTAGCCCAGGGCGGGTAATTTGCAGAGCCATAGTTTTTGCATCGTGGCAATCGGCACAGCCTATTGGGTTTACAATTTCAGAACCTAGCTCAGCAAAGGTAGATGAGTAGAATTCAGCAATTCCAATATTCTTCATTACCCTTGGAACATCGGGGCTTTTGCAGGTCCAACAAGTACCTGGCATGGGGCCCTCAGATGGTGACATGGGTGCTCCTGTCCGCAGTATGTTGTGTATATCTTCAACTGCCCACATATGCCCACGACCTTGGTTGTACTCTTTTGAGAAAGGGTAACCAGCCCAAAGTACCACAAGTTCTGGACCTTCAGCAAGCATGTCAATTTTTCTGGCACCATTATACTTACTTACAAACGTGGTGTCGGCTGTTTGTAAATATGTTTCGTACTGGCGAGGAAAATTCATTCCCCACACTTCGAGTCGAGGTTCCCACTGTTCATGCTCAACCTCTGGGGTGTAGGCAAAAACAGCTTCGGCACGCCTTTCAACAATAGTTGAGGCTAGAAGTCCTAAAAGGAAAACTATTACTATTGTTGAAAAAAATAGTAACCATCCTAACCAAGGTTTTTGCTTTATGGTTTCGCTAATAGGTTTCATATAGATATGGTTTTAGAATTTGCTTATTGTTGAATAAAGTTATTCGTTCATTATCTTTTTTAGCCAACTTGGCACGGGGCTTTCAAGTAGGGGCACAATAGCGTATGGTGTTGTAGCCAACCCCTTGACTCTACCATGAGGTACTTCGCGATGGCATTCCCAACATTTTCGGTCTTTGCGTAAATCGTTGTGAGTAAACTCAGGTTTCATCATTTTTGGATCGTTTATTAGGTGGGTATGGCACCTAATGCAATTATTACGAACAGCATTGGCGCCAGCTTCCTTTATTTCAATTACCTGAGGCTCATTTCGTAATGTAAAAATAGTGGCATGCCTAAGGCCATCCATTGCCTTAAAATAGTAGTGGTTAAACACGTTATTATGCGGTACATGGCAATCGTTACAGTTTGTATATTCCCTATGCGCGCTATGCGCCCATGTTGCGTATTCGGGTGCCATAATGTGGCAGTTTATGCAGGTTGTAGGATTATCGGATAAGTACGAGGGTGCCTTTGATAGGTGAAAAGTGAACGCTCCGATACCGAAAAAAACGCCTAGCAGTATAATAACCGGCAGCTTCCATTTATCGGGAGGAATAATTAGCTTGATTACTCTGTTCATCGTAGCTAGTATTGTTTTTATGCAAGTTAATATAAACTCATATTCCTTTAAAGTATGTTCTGCTATTTTTTTAAGGTAAGATATAATTTAGAAAGGTTTTAAGATAGCGATACATCCCTAAAAATAAGAAATGCTTGATAGTATTTGTGAATATTTGTTAGTGCATTAATGATTTTTTAAACTTTTATTGATGTGTGTTATTGTTTATTTTTTTAGATTTGGTATCGATATTTTCAACAAAAAACCCTAAAACTAAACAAAACATGAAAAAATTAATCTTTCTTTTGGCAATTGTACTTATTGCCTTTTCGTGCTCAAAGGACGATAATCAGCCCAAGGTTGATACACCTGAATTAGCAAAGGTTGAGCCTCTCACCCCTGCTGAAATTAACTCAATAATAAACAAGCAAATTGAGGAAACAGGAACCTTTAAGTGGGACGATGTTGACTCGTATGTGCTTTGGAGTGCTGTAATGAACGGGAATAACATTTTAACCGTAGGTTACGATAGCGAACCCTTTTCGGAGAACAGATCACAAAAAAGCCTAGGTATTAAAAATGATATTATTAGTCTTACTGTTGACATCGAATCGGACGTGGCAGAGAAGGCAAAATCGGCAAAAGACGTTTTGGTTTACGATAGCGAGATTATTAACTACATCGACTTGCATGTTACAAGCATTGATGTTATTGAGGCACTTAGGTATAACCCCGATGTTAGATACGTTGAACCTAGTGGTTATGAGTATTTTGCCCATGAGAATATTGAGAAAAGTTCTTCGGGTTGCAATAACACACCAGCCAATGTTTCTTCTGCCGATTATGTAACCATTGCCCCTAATGCGCAACAGTCGTGGACATATACAAAGCATAACATTCCACAGGCATGGAGCTACAGTACGGGCAGTGGAATAACTGTTGGTTTGATTGATACTGGTGTATCTGCAGAGCAATCACTTTTGGGTAGCAATTTCAATAATGGGTATTCATCTGGTCGCTTTATTCAAAAGTATGGAACTTACGTTAACTCCATTTGGCCATGGTCAACTAGCACTGATGGCCCTCACGATAAATGCGGACACGGAACCCTTATGGCAGCAACTATTGCTAGTCCACGTAATAACCGTAACCTACCTGTAGGTGTTGCATATGGCTGTAATCTTGTGGCATACCGTGCCACCAGCGATGTTGTTCTTGATGGTTATCATGAGAAAAGAGGAGTTTCTAATGCATTAACGCAGCTCGCTAATCGCAGCGATGTTAAAGTTATCTCCATGTCCATTGGTCATATTTTTTCAGCAGGTAATATTAGCGATGCCATTAAGTATGCCTACTCAAAGGGTAAACTAATTATTGCTGCAGGAGGCACATCTACCAGTTTTACTAACTGGGCTGGAGTAATTTTTCCGGCAAGTATGAGCGAAACAGTTGCAGTTACAGGCATTACCGATGGCTCTGGGTATACCGAGTGTGCTGTTTGCCATAAGGGCAGTAAGATTGATTTTACCGTTATTATGCAACGCGCAGGTAACTCCGATAGAACCTCAGTTTGCCTTGGATTTTTTGAGAATACCAATACATACGTTGGCGGATCGTCTGTTGCAACAGCAACTACCGCAGGTATTGCGGCACTAATTTGGGCAAGGCACCCATCGTGGACTCGCCAGCAGGTGCTCGAAAAGATGAAGCAGTCGGCTTCATTTTATCCAAATAGGCACTCCGATTTTGGTTGGGGATCGATAAACGCTTTGGCTGCTGTACAGTAATTTATACATTATAAAAAAAAGCCCGATTCAGTTATGAATCGGGCTTTCTGTTTTGTTAAACCGATGGTTTACCGTTCATTTGTATCACCTAATTCGTTATTGTCAAAGGTATTGTTAATGTTGTTCCAAGTACTTTCGTATACAAACACACCGTATCCGCTTGAGTGTTGAATGGTACAATTCTCAATGGTAACTCCACTTACGTTTAGTAGGTATATATTTGCATTGTCGGTTCCATTACCTGCGTATTCAACCGTGCAATACTCTAGTACAGTATTTGACGATGTTGCATCGCTAAAGTATAGCCCTTCCCAAGCGCCAGGTGCAGGTGTTGCAGCAGCAGACGTGAAAACGATAGGATTCTCTTCTGTACCAATAGCAATAAGCGTTGCGTTATTATTTGATCCGAAGTCCATCCATCCAGTAGCCTGAAACTTAATTACCGTTCCTGCTTCAATGGTTAGGGTTTGATCAACCCAAATTCCATCTTCAATTATATAGGGCACGGTTTGAGATTTCCATGTTGACGATGTTGCCTCCATGTTACCACCCCTTACTAATATTCCATAGCCTGTGTTGCACGTAATTACATTATTAATTCCTAAGGTATGTAAAGCATCGCAGTAGGTTTCAATTGCATGTGTGCCAATGTTGCTGATACTATTATTGTTAAACTCAACAAAACCTTCGTGAGCATAAATACCGTCTCTTTTTGCATTAATCACAGTGTTGTTGTTAAAAGTGATTTTCTTATCCATGCTAATGGCAGGGTAATCTCCTTGTCCAGCATATTCAACAATGCAAAAGGTCATTGATGAGTTTGGGAGGGTATAGCTGCTAAACCATAAGCCTTCCCATGCTCCAACAGCAGGTTGATTAGCGTATGCGGTAAATTTGATAGGCTCATCAGCGGTACCGTTAGCGGTAAAGGTTACAGATTCAGAGTCGCCAACATCGAGCCATGCACCCGATTTAAACATAATAACTGTACCGGGTTCAATAGTGAGGTTGGCATTTACCCAAGTCCCATCCTCAATTACATAAATTTTGTCTTTTGTCCACGTTGTGGATTCGTCAATTTGACTAGAAACGTACACATAGTTGCCGTTTTCGTTTTCGGGATCATCTTTTTCGCACGAAACCATTGCAACCGTGGCTAGCATTGCTAGCGCTAGGATTAACTGTTTTTTCATGTTAGTTTGGTATTAGTTAATTAAAGGTAGATTTTCAGCCATATCAATTTTTATGCCAAATGGAAATTACATCTGAAACTGTTTTGCGTTGTTTATTATGATAATTTTAATCTTATATTTATATTCGCATGCCCTGTAAGTTGCATGTTTAAATATTAATTGGAGTTGGCGGTTAAAAAGTCTGTTAGCATACTAAATATTACATAAAATTTCAAGTATTAAAGATGAGAAAAGAGGTTGAGGTAATTTGTATTAACACCAGTTCGCGTAAAAGGCTTAGGCCTGGTTCAAACCTTTTAGAAGTTGCTAAGGAATTTGGGGTTTCGCTTAAAAATCCCATTCTCGGCGCCATGGTAAATAACGAGCTCAAGGAACTCGATTACGAAGTTTATACTCCCAAAAGCATCCTTTTTATCGACATAACCCATCCGGCAGGAATGCGAATGTACCAGCGCAGCCTATTTTTTGTGCTGCAAAAGGCAGTTGGCGAAATTGTCCCTGGAGGTAGGGTTAGCATTGAGCACTCCGTTTCCAAAGGATTTTACTGCGAAATAAACGGCATTGATACGCCATTGGAATTGCCTTTGATATTCTCAATAGGAGATAAAATGCGCGAGATTATTGAGCAGAATATTCCCATTAGGCGCGATAAGGTATTAACCGATGATGTGGTTAAGCTTTTCAACGACATTGGACATACCGAAAAGGCAAGCCTTTTTAAAACTCGCTCAACTTTATATACCTCAGTTTACTACATTAACGGAATTGCCGATTACTTTTTTGGATGCCTTGTTCCATCTACGGGTTTCTTAAAGGTTTTCGATTTGGTTAAATACTACAAGGGTATGCTGTTAATGGTGCCTAAGCGCAGTAATCCCTCCGAACTTGAAGAAATTGTACTCCAGAATAAAATGTTCGATATTTTTCAGGAGTATAAGGAGTGGGTTGAGATTATTGGCGTGAGCAATGTTGCTGCTATCAATAAGCAAATTCATGAAGGAAGAACAAGTGAGCTAATAAAAATTTCAGAGGCGTTGCATGAGCGTAAGGTAATTCAAATAGCCGATCAGATTATTAGCCGTAAAAAGGATGTGCGAATTGTGCTAATCTCAGGCCCATCATCATCGGGCAAAACAACCTTTGCCAAGCGCTTGGCAATACAGCTAAAAGTGCTTGGGTTAAAACCGCATACCATTTCGCTCGACAACTACTTTGTCGATAGGGAGAAAACACCTCTCGACGAGCATGGGGAGTACGATTTTGAGGCATTGGGCGCTTTAGATATCGACTACTTTAATCAGAATTTAGTGCAGCTGCTTAAAGGCGATGAGGTGGAACTTCCCAAATTCTCATTTGAGACTGGCAAAAGGTTTTTCGATGGATCAAAGCTCAGAATTGAGGAGAATGGAATAATTATAATAGAAGGCATACATGCTTTGAACCCAGGGTTGACGCCATTAATTGAGGCCAAAAGAAAGTTCCAGATTTATATTTCAGCCTTAACTTCATTGTCAATCGATGGAACTAATCGAATTCCAACTACCGACAATAGGTTGATAAGGAGGATTATAAGAGATTTTAGGTACAGAGGCTATAGTGCACTCGATACCATATCGCGATGGGATAGCGTTAGAAGAGGCGAAGACCTCAATATTTTCCCATACCAAGAAAAGGCCGATGTAATGTTTAATTCAGCACTTTTATACGAATTTGGTGTTCTACGCACCTATGCCGAGCAAATTATTAGGGACGTACCCATGAATGTACCCGAATATGGTGAGGCAAAAAGGCTAATTAAATTCTTAAGTTTTTTTGCCAGAATCCCCGACGAGGAAATACCCCAAACATCCATTTTACGAGAGTTTTTAGGAGGGAGTACATTCTCGTATAAGTAGAACACTTACAAATGTTTAATGGTTGAAGCGGGTTTGCTTAAAACCCAAATAGTAGGTTTTATTTTTAGGTTTAAAGTTGTTAACAATTTTTAAAAATAATCAACAAACAGCAATATTTGCAGCGGTTTCTTTAGATTCTATTGGTTTTATTTACTAATATTGTAAACGAATAGTATTTTGTTGCCATATTACACCTAACCTAGAGCAACTATTATGATAAAGTATTTTATACTCTTAGTGAATATGCTTGGGGTGCTGCTTGTTAACCTATTTTCAGGTAGCGATGTTTCCCTTGAAATGCGTGTTCCGCAAGAGGTGAATGCAGGATCGGAATTTGATATTGAAGTAGTTCTTCAGAAAAGTGGGCTTGAGAGTTTTGCCCGTTTTCAGCAGGAGCTACCCCGTGGGTTAACAGCACAAGTAGTTGATAACCCCAATGCCAGCTTTGTTTTCGAAGAACAAAAGGTGAAGTTTATTTGGTTGCGATTGCCGCAAGATAATGAGATGAAAATCTCATATAGAGTAAAAGTAGACGAACGACTTAAAGGCAACTTTACCATCGATGGGCTTTTCTCCTATATCGATGGTAACGAGCGCAAATCGGTTTCCACCTCATCAAAGCAAGTTTCCATTGTACCTTCAACCCGTATCGATCCGAGCTTAATTGTTGATATCTCCGAATTCCAGCAAATGATTCCTGTTCAAGCACCCGTATCGTTACGCGCTAGCAATGTACGTTGCGTAAGGCAATCACCAGTGTTTAGTGGCGAAGGTAACGATATGACTGTTAATTTATTGGTAAGCCGTGGGCCTGCCGATAAATTTGCAAAAATTGAAGAGGAAATTCCCGAAGGTTATACTGCTGAACCACTAGATACTCGTGATGCCATATTCACATTTAAGGATCAGAAAGCCAAGTTCTTATGGATGAATATGCCACCCGAACAACGATTTGTTGTTAACTACAGGCTACTTCCAAACGATGCTCAAACCGATACAGAGTTGCCGTTAAAGGGCACATTCTCCTTCATACTTAATGAGGCAACACAGGTTATCGATATCGTTCAAAAAGATATTGATCTAACAAACCTCGATCCCAAGTATTTAGAAAGTATACTATCATCAATACCTACAACCCAAATTTCACCTGTTAGTTTGCAAGATGGACAACCCATGAGTACAACTTATTCGGGTGATGACGGAGGAAAAGAGATTCCCATTGCTTACAAAAAAATTGAAGATAAGCCCATTACAGGTGGTAAGCCTATCGAACTTGACTTATCGTACCAGCTTGAACCCGAGGAAGGAGTTTACTATCGAGTGCAAATAGCGGCTGGGCATAAACCCGTTGATATTAAGCGCTACTTTAAGAGGTTGAGTATTACCGAAGATGTTAGAACAGAACGACACGAGGGATGGTACAAGTACTCCATAGGATCATTTTACGAGTACAAAATGGCTCGCAATAGAAGAAACGAAATTTGGAGCACAACGCCAATTGATGATGCATTTGTTGCAGCCTATAACAATGGAACTCGTATAACCGTTCAAGAAGCGTTAATGATTACCAATCAACAGTGGTACAAGTAGTGCTTAAAAACTAATAGCAATTTACAAATGACAATTGCACGAAAAGTATTTAGCTGGATTTTTGGAAGTATGGTTTTACTCTTACTTTCAACATCTGTTGCCTTTACTCAAGAGGATGATGAGGATTACTACGAGCAGCTGTTGACCAAAGAGGTAGAGGTTGAAAATCCTGTTTATAAGCCAGTAATCTCATTGGGTTCAGGTGTTATTCACTACCTTGGCGATATTCGTTACCCCGGTATTAACCCATTGCTCGGAAATATGGGCTACAAGCTTAACGTTTCAACTTTTTTTGGCAAGAATAACAACTATAAGCTTAACTTATACTTAATGTATGGAAATACTCAGGGACACGACGATGCAATTTCTCGAACAATGCAGTCCGACCTAGCATTTCTTACATTAGATGATGATCTAAACCCCATTTACCATAATTCATCATTTCGAACTGAGTTTTTTCAGTTTGGGATTACCGTTGAATATGGGTTTGGGCATTGGCTTGGTAAAACTAGAAGGTTTAAGCCTTTTATTGCTGCAGGTATATCGCCTTTACCTTTTACCCCCAAAGGAAACATTAGGAATAGCGGCGGAAATGATTACTACTATTTTTGGACTGATGGTACAATGCGAACCCTACCCGAATCGGCTCCAGACCCTTCGTTAGCAACTATTGTAAATTTCGATAAGGACTATGAAACCGATTTAACCAAGGCCGATTATCATGGGCTTGGTAAGTTTTCGCAAACAACCGTGGCTTTTCCCGTTGAAATAGGTTTCGACTTTTTCCTATCTTATAGGGTTAACGTTCGTGTAGCAACCGCGTTGCACTATACGCTAACCGATATGCTCGATAACTACAACAGTAAAGCAGCCGAAAAATACGGGCTAAAAGATAATGGGCTAAACGATATGTTTATGTTTACCAATTTCTCGTTTAGCTTCGACCTGTTCTCCGATCCTGAAATGATGAAGATTGATATGCTGTTTGCCGAACTTGAGGATGTTGATTATGACGTGATGTTTGCCGATCAGGATATGGATGGCATATTCGATATATGGGATGAATGTCCCGATACGCCTGTTGGCGTTGAGGTTGATACAGTTGGCTGCCCATTTGATATGGATGGAGATGGAATACCCGATTTTATGGACGAAGAATCAAGTACGCCAGCGGGTTCCATTGTTGATGATAATGGTGTACAGCTAACTCCTGAAGTTCTTGCGCAAATGTTCGAGAAACCAACTGCGGTTCGTCGTGAGGAAGCACAAGTAATGCCGGTTAAGCCAATTTGGACCCGAAGTATTGCTTTTACTCCTGGCGAAATTCCTAATAAGTTTAAGCGATTCGATAGCGATGGCGATGGATACATAGCATTCGAAGAGTTGCTTAAGGCAGTTGAGCAATTTTTTGATGGAACGCTCGATTTTACAACAGAGGATATTTACGAGCTAAATAACTTCTTCTTCTCGCAGTAAGCTAATCTAATAATATAAGTATATGTAAAAGGGTTAACAATGCGTTAACCCTTTACTTTTGAACCATTGCGGACAATGTGCCTATGCAAATACTCCGAAGTGTAACCCTTTTTGCTTAGCATTATCTCTTCGGGTGTTCCTTGGTAAATAATTTTTCCTCCGTTCTGTCCACCTTCAGGGCCTAGATCAATTATGTGGTCGGCAACTTTAACCACATCCATGTTGTGCTCAATAACAATTACAGTATTTCCCTTGTCAACCAGTATATTGAGGACATCGAGTAGTACCCTAACATCTTCAAAATGAAGCCCCGTAGTTGGCTCATCTAAAATATAAAGAGTTTTTCCGGTATCGCGTTTGGCCAGCTCGCTGGCCAGCTTCACCCGTTGGCTCTCGCCGCCCGAGAGGGTAGTTGACTGTTGCCCAAGTGTAAGGTAGCCCAACCCTACATCC
The DNA here is from genome assembly GCA_964527985.1 of uncultured Rikenellaceae bacterium. Classification (GTDB taxonomy): domain Bacteria; phylum Bacteroidota; class Bacteroidia; order Bacteroidales; family Tenuifilaceae; genus Perlabentimonas. The sequence continues at coordinate 17,281 of CAZGQZ010000003.1, forward strand.
TGAAGAGTTTTTATTTTTTGATAGATATTTGGTATGTTTCTAAAAAACTCAACCGCTTGGTTAATGGTAAGGTTAAGCACATCGCTAATGGATTTTCCTTTGTATTTAACCTCTAGCGTTTCTCGGTTATATCGTTTACCGTTGCACCCTTTACAGGTAACGTAAATGTCAGGCAGAAAATTCATCTCAATTGTTTGTACGCCTGCTCCTTTGCACACTTCACAACGACCACCTTTTACGTTAAAAGAGAAGCGACCTGCTTTGTAGCCTCTAATTTTTGCTTCGGGGGTTAGCTCGAACAGCTTTCGTATATCGGTAAATACACCCGTATAGGTTGCAGGATTGGACCGGGGAGTGCGCCCAATTGGCGCTTGGCTTACCTCAACAACCTTATCGATATGCTCAAGTCCTTCAATTTTTTTGTAAGGTAGAGGTTGATCCATCGACCTGTACAACTTTTGGCTTAGCACAGGTTGCAGCGTTTCGTTTATTAATGAAGATTTTCCGCTTCCCGAAACTCCAGTTATGCAAATAAACTTACCAAGCGGAAAGCTAACGCTAACATTTTTTAGGTTATTTCCTGTGGCATTACTAATGGTTATGCAGTTGCCATTTCCTTCTCGGTATTTTTGTGGAATGGGAATTTCGAGGCTATGGTTTAGGTATTTTGCTGTGAGCGACTCAGATGCCATTACATCCTTTGGTGAACCTTGGGCTACAATTTTACCACCCAACCTGCCCGCATGTGGGCCCATATCTACCACATAATCAGCCGAGAGAATCATCTCCTCATCATGCTCAACAACTATAACAGAATTGCCCGAGTCGCGAAGGTTCTGCAACGACTCAATAAGCCTGATATTATCGCGTTGGTGGAGCCCAATACTTGGCTCATCGAGGATATAGAGGACATTTACGAGCTTTGATCCAATTTGCGTAGCAAGCCTTATACGTTGGCTTTCGCCACCCGATAGCGATGCTGCGCTTCGGTTGAGCGATAGATAACCCAACCCAACATCTTGTAAAAAGCCAACCCGCTCTCTAATCTCTTTTAGAATTTCAGTGGCAATAGCTCGCTGTTTCGATGTAAGTTTTTCTTCTAAATTGCTAAGCCAACTGGACAGATTTTCGATGTCCATTGCAGAAACATCGGAGATATTCTTATCATCAATTTTGAACCAGCTGGTTTCTTCTTTTAATCGGGTTCCGTTGCATTTTGGGCAGCTAACATGGCGAATAAACTGCTGTGCCCATTTTGGCCCTCGTCCGTTTAGCTCGTCGTTTTTATGAAAATTGTGAATGAAGCTAATTACCCCTTCGAAGCTTAAGAAGTAATTTGCCCTAACGCCAATTTCTGCGTTTCGGAGTGTAAATTGCTCTTCCGATCCGTAAAGAATAACGTTAAGCGCTTCGTCGGGTATTTGTTCAATTGGATCGCTAAGTGAGAACCCATATTTGGAGGCAATTGCCTCTAACTGCCAGAATATTAATGTGCTTTTGTAGGGGCCAAGTGGCTGTATTCCTCCCTTTTTTATGCTTAGCTTTGGATCGGGGATAATTCTTTTTATATCGGCTTCGGCAACTGTTCCTAATCCGTTACAGCGCGGACATGCACCTTTTGGCGAGTTGAAAGAGAAGGTGTGAGGGGCTGGTTCGTCGTATGCAATACCTGTAGTTGGGCACATTAGACTTCGGCTGTAAAAGCGGGTGCTATTGCTATCAACGTCGAGTACAATTATGGTTCCTTTGCCATGTTTCATGGCTGTTGCTACTGATGAGCTGAGGCGTTTGCTATCGCTTGTATCAACTTTAAGCTTATCAACAAGTAGCTCAATGGTGTGTGTTTTGTACCTGTCGAGCTTCATAGCAGGTTTTAGCTCCTCAATCTGTTGGTTTATACGTGCGTATAGGTAACCTTTTTTTCGGAGCTGTTCAAAAAGCTCTCGGTAATGCCCTTTTCGCCCCTTTACAATGGGGGCTAAAACAGCGATTCGCTTATTGCTGAATGATGAACCAATTAGCTTAATTATTTGCTCATCGG
>CAZGQZ010000003.1:19421-39037 GCA_964527985.1 uncultured Rikenellaceae bacterium
GCGATTCGCTTATTGCTGAATGATGAACCAATTAGCTTAATTATTTGCTCATCGGTGTAGCGTACCATTTCTTCGCCAGTTTCCGATGAGTACGCTATTGATGCCCTAGCATAGAGAAGCCTCAGAAAATCGTAAATTTCAGTTACGGTACCGACCGTTGATCGGGGGTTTCGGTTGGTTGTTTTTTGCTCAATGGATATAACAGGGCTTAACCCGGTAATTTTATCTACATCGGGACGTTCCATTGCCCCCAGGAATTGCCTAGCATACGCCGAGAGCGTTTCGATGTATCTTCGTTGGCCTTCGGCGTAAATTGTATCGAATGCAAGTGACGATTTTCCGCTACCGCTTAAACCGGTTATTACGGTTAGCTTATTACGAGGGATGGTAACGTCAATGTTTTTAAGGTTATGCACCCTTGCACCCATTACCTCAATTTCAAGGGCTTCACCTTTTTGATGGTTCATCTTTTTCTGAATAGATATTTAACTAGGAGGGTGAACGTATCTTGATTGTAAAAGTTCAACAATATGGTTTGTCTAATTATCGTAAGCATTTTCCCTAAACTCGGGATTTGGTATTTTAATTGTATACTTTTTCAGCTCTTTATTTGTTAAGTAGCTCTCTCGTAGCCAGGGGTTAAGCATTTTTAGCATTTTGTAGCTTGTGCTATAAGTTTTGGCAAACTGTGCAAAGCTAACTACAGTTGAGTCAACTTCAACTTCAAAAAAGCTAATTGGTGGGTATAGCTCGTTTGTTTTTAGGTGAAAACCATATTGCTGCGGATTTTCAAAAATTGCCTTAAAGGCAATTATCCTATAAACATATCTACCTGTTTCCTCACCCAGAACCATGTCGTAATAGTTTGTATTATCTTGTCGCTCCATTTGTCGTTGAATGCCATTACGACCAAAGTTGTACGATGCCGCAGCCATTGTCCAATTTCCGTATTTTTTGTAGCTTTTTAAAAGAAATTTGCATGCTGCATAGGTTGATTTTTCGATATGATACCGTTCATCAACCTCATCGTTAATTTCAAGACCTAGCTCAGTGCCTGTGCCTTCGAGAATTTGCCAAAAGCCAACAGCTTGCGATGGCGATACTGCTTGGGTTAGCGCGCTTTCGGCAACGGCCAAATACTTAAAATCGTTTGGTACACCCATTTCTTTGAGAATAGGTTCAATAACTGGGAAGTATCGATTAGCCCTTTTAAGCAGAAGTACTGTTTGTGAGTGCCAGTAGGTATTTACCTGTAGCTCTCTGTCGAGGCTTTCGCGAACATCAAAGAGGTTAAGAGGTACGGTTTCACCAGCAAAATCGATATTATCGGGTATGGGAACCTGATAGACCGGGTTTTGAACTCGTGTTGAATCGTCAGAAAAAATAGAAACTACTCTGTTTGTGCAACCAGCAGTGCCATGCTTAAGAAACGAAACACTAAGAAATGCAATAATCACAATTGCTGAAAGTAGAAGTATATGCTTTTGCTGAAATATTTTTTTAGCCATAGTAATAATTAACGAGTTTTGCGTTGCGTTACCTCATCTTAAATAGTTACCGCGTTGGTTGAATATTTTAATGAAATTTTCAACAGATCTATCGTAGTCACTTTCAATGTCGTTGGGAAAATAGCATGCGGGTAGCTGTCCTAAACTTCGATGGTATGCTATGCAGTCGCAGCAAACTCCTTTTCGTGAGCAAGGATAGGTGCAATTGCAGCTATTAGCGTTTGATTCTTTTTTACAGTTCATGTATTATTAACCATTACATTACGATGGCAAAACTACCAATTATACCAAATTATTCCTACAATTTTTTGGCTATAACCTGAAACAAAATATGCACCGATAATTGCCATTAAACTACTTGGCAAACGACGTGGTGAATATCTATAACAAAAAGATAGCTTGTTAAAATGCAAAAAGGCTCTTGCCCTTGTTTTAGAATAGTTTAGGATGATCTTGTTCAAACTGTTGAAGCACTTTAGTAATAATTGCTTCGCGCAAAAACTTTGAACGGTTTTTAATTTTATACTTTTTGCAGTATATATTTATTGCTTCAAGCTCTAGGGTGTTGAACAGTAGTGCTTTTCTGTGAACGCGTTTCAACCTATTATTATCAAATCCTGGGCGTTTTAACATTGCTGTCAAGCGTGAATGGTTTATTTGCAATGCAAAGAAATTTATTTTTACCCATAAACACTAACGTTTGCCATTAAAGTACTTAACATTTTTATCTAAGTTTTTAACAATTCCACCATAAGTATATGTTAACGCGTAATAATTTTGTATTAGGCTTTACTGCATGCTTTATTTTTTTTAAATTTAGTTTTATTTCAAACTATTTGCGTTCAGTAAAATACTAATTTTGGTATGGTAATGCTGTTTACCTAAATTCTTAATAATTTGCATGTATGACAAATTATAAGCTAGGCATTTGGAAAGAATTTCCTGAGAAAACTCAGAACTATTGGTCCGATCAGGTTTACGATATACTTTCGATAGAAAAGGTGAATTATCCCGGAATTGAACTACTGAGCAAGTTTGTAGTACCTGAGGATAAATCACTTTTTACCGATTTTTTGACAAAGCTTTCGAATGATAAATCAAAAAGTTTTGTTGCATTATCATTGAAAATTAGGGTGCCCAATGTAAATGGCAAGAGGCAAATTTTTTTAACGGCCGAACGTGTTTACGATATTACTTCAAAAAAACACCAATATTGGCAAGGCACACTGCTCGACATTACTCCCCAAATTGAACTCGAGAAACAGCTTCAGCAGAGTATCGATAGCTTTAGAGGGATATTAAATAGAATACCTATACTCGTTTTAACTGTAAATGGATCGGGCGTTATTAGCTTTTGGAATAAGGGCTGTGAGGACGTTACCGGATATAGCCAACATGATGCCATAGGCACAAAACAGCTTATAAAACAGCTAATCCCCGATAAGCAGCAACGAAATGGTTTAATTGCCTTTTTAAATGATGATCAGGAAAAATCACTTTCGTGGGAAGGGCAACTTTCAACAAAAAAAGGCACACAACGAGTAATTTCCTGGACAGCAATACGCCATCCGTTTGTTGGTGAAAGTATGAGTATTGTTATTCTTGGCGTTGATATTACCAAACGGAAACAGCAAGAGAAATTACAAATTGAAAAGCGCAAAAGGCAGGAAATACTCTCTACCTTTTCGTACAACCTGTTAAACCTTTCGTTAACCGATAATTTATACCATTTTTTAGGGCAAAGCCTAGGTGGTTACGCAAAAAGTAGCGTTTATGTTGTTTGCTCCGCAGCCGATGAAGAGAATTTTTTTGTTGTTGAAGGTGTTTATGGACTTTCGCATGGCGAGCTAAAGAAAGTTTTCTCCATACTTGGTTGGAATCCAATAGGAAGGCGTTTTCAAATTTTTCCTGAGCAGTATAACCTCATTGGATTTAACGGTTTAGTAAAGCTTAACGAAAGTCTTTACGAACTTTCAAAAGGCGTAGTATCCTCTGTTGCATCAAGAGCATTGGAGCGACAGCTTGGCATAGCCAACACATACACCATGGGCTTTTTCGATGGCAATATGCTAAATGGGGGAATACTTATGCTTTCTTCTAATGAAATTTCTGCAGCCGAAATTGCTTTGGTAGAGGGGGTTATTAAGCAATGTGCTCCAGCAATTAGGCAGAGGGTAAGGGAGAAGGGTTTGGTTGAGAAGATGAATCAAGCCAATGAAAAGATAAACCTAAACTCAATCTTTCTGGCAAATTTGAGCCATGAAATTAGAACTCCAATGAATGCCATCTTGGGTTTTTCAAAGCTATTAAACCTACCACACGTATCAAAAGAAAAGCAAAGGCAGTATGTTGATATTATTAATGCTAAAGGAAACATGCTGCTTAAGCTTATTAACGATATTGTTGATGTGAATAAGGTTGAAGCAAAGCAGCTTATGCTTGTAAATAAACCCTTTTATGTAAATACACTGTTACAGGGAATTTTCGAATTCTATAAAAAGGAGAAAGTTTTTCAGCAACGAGATGCTATTCAAATTATTCTTGATATTCCTTATGATAGTGACTGCGTTCGGTTAGTTGGCGATGAGGGTAGGGTAGAACAGGTAATTTCGAATTTGATGAATAACGCGCTTAAGTTCACCGAAAAGGGCGAAATTAGATTTGGCTATACAATAAAAGATGATTTCATTGAGTTCTTTGTTTCCGATACAGGAATTGGTATTGCACCCGAAAAGCAGCAAATTATTTTTGATAGGTATAGGCAGCTGAACGATTTAGGCGAACGATTCCAGACTGGCAGCGGTTTGGGTCTTGCCATATGTAAGGGTATTGTTGAACTAATGGGGGGTGACATTTTTGTTGAATCGCACCTTGCCGAGGGTACAACCTTTAGGTTTACTGTGCCGTATAGCAAACCAAAATCGAACGAAGATTCTGAACCAGAATTGTTACCCGAAACGAATTCCCATTACTACGATTGGAAAAATAAGGTTTTGCTTGTGGCCGAAGATGAGGAGATTAACTACGTATACATTCGTGAACTTTTAGAGCCAACGGGTGTAAACATAGTTTGGGCAAAGGATGGAGCCCAAGCGGTTGAACTAGTTAGCTCAATTAAAAAGTTTGATGCAGTACTAATGGATATTAAAATGCCTGTAAAGGATGGTTATGCCGCTTCACTCGAAATAAGGCATATAAACCCGAATATCCCAATTATTGCACAAACAGCATATGCTTTTACAGAGGATAGAAAGAAGGCTGATGCTGCTGGTTGCGACGAGTTTATAACAAAGCCTATTAGCGGCGACGATTTGTTAGCTGTACTTGAGAAATATCTAGGTTAGGTTTTAAAAAGATTCGTCGAGGTAACCACCACCAAGCAATGTGGTTCCAGCGTATACAACCACAGGCTGCCCAGGTGTGGCTGCCCAGGCAGGCTCACTAAGTTTAACGTATCCTATGCCATTGTCTTTAAGTTCAAGGGTTGAAAACCCTTCAGGGTTTTTTCCAAATCCTCTAATTAGTACTGTTAGGTTTTGATGCGTTCCCAATGTTAAGCTAGGGAACTTACAGTTGGTAAGCTTTAGCTGTTTGTGATTAAGGCTATCCCATTTTCCAACCACAATTTGATTTTTAGTTGGGTCGATTTTGGTAATGCAGAGGCTTTTATCCAACAGCTTTAAACCCTTTTTTTGCCCAATGGTATAGTTAAATAAACCGTTGTGTTGACCAATAACATTACCATCTTCATCAACAATATCGCCAAAAGTGTTTGGGTTTACTAAATTGCTTTTTACTAAAAATCTCCTATAATCTGTTCCCTCCAAAAAGCAAATACTCATGCTCTCGGGTTTTTTAGATAGATAGCCGAAACCATTGCTTTGTGCAATTTCTCTTACCTGGCTTTTTCTATAGGTACCTAGCGGTAGCAGTATTCTGTCAATGTATTCGCTTGGCACGCTCCATAAAAAGTACGATTGATCTTTTAAATCACTAGTAGCTTTCATAAAGCGAGAAACTCCATTATGCTTTATGGTTTGAGCGTAGTGACCAGTAGCAATAAAGTCAAAGCCCTGAAATTTTAGCTCATCGTGTAAAACCTTCCACTTTACATTTGCATTGCAAAATGAGCATGGGCATGGAGTAAGTCCATTACTGTACTGCTTCGCAAAGTAGTCAATAACCGTGTTCTTAAAGTATTTTTCAATATTCTTGTCAATAAGTGGGATATTAAGCATTTGCGCTGCTTTTTTAGCAGCCAGATGAGAATTATTATGCTGATTCTTTCCTGCAAATAGGCTGAAATGGATACCCGTTACACTATAGCCCTTTTGCTTTAGCAGCAATGCTGCTATTGTACTATCTAACCCACCGCTTAGCGCAACAAGTACTTTTTTATTCATGCACAATTTTATTGAGTTCAAAAATATAAATAATGCAACTCATTGTTTTTATTTTGATTGCTATATTTGATGCAAAAAAGTGTACAGATACTTTATTGAACTTTCGTACCTAGGAAAAAACTACTGCGGTTGGCAGGTTCAACCAAATGCAAATACTGTTCAGGCTGAGGTTAACAGGTCGTTGTCGTTAGTTCTCCGTGAGAAGATATCGACTATTGGCGCAGGTCGAACCGATACTGGCGTTCACGCTTCATACTTTGTTGCACATTTCGATACATTGAATCCCATTAAACAACCCATTAGCCGCCTAATCCACAGTTTGAATGAGGTATTACCTAAAGATATTGCCATTAAGCGCATCCGAAGAGTTAATCCCGATGCCCATGCTCGATTCTCTGCGCTGTCTCGCACTTACAAATACTTTATAGCGAAAGCAAAAAATCCATTTAGTATCGATACGGCATGGTTTATCAAATTTGATTTGGCCATTGATACTATGCAGAGCGCATCGGATAAACTATTAAACTTTACCGATTTTACCAGCTTTAGCAAGGTAGGCTCCGATGTAAAAACCAATAACTGTAAGGTTACTCAAGCCAAATGGGATGTTGATGGTGAAATGATCGTTTTTACTGTTAAAGCCGATAGGTTTTTACGCAATATGGTTAGGGCTATTGTGGGTACGCTCGTTGATGTTGGCAGGGGAAAACTGTCGGTTGACGATTTTGTTAAAATTGTTGAACTTAAGAATAGGGGAGCTGCAGGTACCTCAGCCCCAGCGTGTGGCCTTTTTCTAACAGACATTGAATATCCTGATGATATTTATGCGGAATAGCAAAAGAGGATGCCTAATGCTAGGTATCCTCTTTTGTTTTGAAAATGTTCTTACTAATATTACCTAAAAGGCCGATTTGAGCGAAAGGATAACAGTATTTTTGCTATCGGAAATTTTAACCGAGGCTTTTTCGTAGCTAATAAAGCTAGCGCTTAGCGTTTTCGAGGTAACATCAACATTGTTAAATACGAAGTTTCCATCAAAATCGGTAAATGCAACGGCTGTTGAACCATCAATAGACACGGAAACGCCTGCAAGAGGTTCACCAGTGTTTGAATCGATAACTCTGCCCGAAATATTCTTAGTTACTGTGGCCGATGCTTCAACCTTGGCTGATTTCTCCTCAGCTTTTTTGCTATTCTCGTTTGCAAATATGCTTAGCGAAGCAAGCATCAGAATTGTTATAAGTGCAGTTTTTGTTGTTTTCATAACCCTATTTGTTTTGCTACAAAAGTATAGGGCTAATGTTAACCTAGTATTAAAACCATTTAAGGCTTACGTTAACTTTAAGCTAAGAAGTGAGGGGTTTATCCGATTGACATTTATTGAATGGTTTTTACTGTATTCCAAAGTATAGCACTTTAAACACACTTTTTTATTAGCAACCTGATTTAGCGCTAATTAGGCTTCTTCCGTTTTATCTTAAACTTTTTTTCCTCTCCTTTAAGTAACCGCTCAATATTTTTTTGGTGAGTAAACAGCAGTAAAATTGCAATAATCATTGAGAAGATTACAAGAGATGGTGTAGTTGATTTAAATGCAAAAATTAGCAGAAATGGGAATGCGAATGCTGCAACCATTGAGCTTAGCGAAACAAACTTTGTGATGAGCAGTGATACCAGGAAAACTCCAAAAATAATTAGCGTGGCAGTTGGATGTAAAGCCAAAACAACTCCAGTAAGCGTTGCAACACCCTTCCCTCCTTTAAATTGCGCGAAAAGAGGAAAAACGTGGCCAATCATAGCAGCTAGCCCTAATGCTAGCTGAAAGTTCACGAAGTTACCCGTTTCAGGAATGTAAAAATCGGTTAAGTACAAAAGCCTTACTGCCGCAAAACCCTTTAGCATATCAATTGCAAAAACAACAAAGCCAGCCTTTGCCCCAAGTACCCTAAAGGCATTGGTGGCTCCAGCATTACCGCTTCCATGTTTCCTGATATCAATATTGAAAAAAAGCTTTCCAACCCAAATCGATGTCGCAATGCTTCCCAGCACATAGGCAATAAATAGCGCAATAACTTTATAAACCCACTCCATTTTTAAAAATTAACAATTAATTGGTTGCAGTTTCCTTCAACCCTCGCAAATATACAAAGGCTTGTTTACCTATTTGCAAATTAGCGATTATCTTTTTTTTCTTTTATATTTTTACGATTTAACCTGATGAGGCTTAAAAATATATTGCTAATTTGCATTATATATCTTTTTAATCCTAAAAATAATCCAACTATGAACCGTTTTAAGCTTGTAGCCCTTTTGGCATTTCTTATGATTGCTCAGCTCAATTCACGCGCCGATGAGGGGATGTGGCTAATTTCATTGCTTAACAAGAATATGCACGAAATGCAAAAACTTGGCTTAAAGCTTACAGCCGAAGATATATACAGCATAAATAGCAGTAGCCTAAAAGATGCCGTAGTAATGCTTGATGACGGAGGGTGTAGCGCCGAAATAGTTTCTGCGAAAGGGCTAGTGCTAACAAATCACCACTGTGCAGTTAGCGATATACAATATCACTCATCAGCTGAGCAAAATTTATTGCACGATGGTTTTTGGGCAAATACCTTTGAGGAGGAGTTGCCAGTTCCAGATAAAACGGCGCTAATACTAAATCGGGTTGAGGATGTAACGGATAGAATAAAACAGCAAATTACAAATGTTCATCCTGATAAGTATTTTGAGGAGGAGCAAGAGGCCATTGCAACACTTATTTCAGAGTATGAATCATCGAGCAAGCATGAGCATTTTATGGTGGTTCCAATGTTTAGCCACAATCAGTATATGCTTTTTGTTTACACACGTTTTACCGATGTTCGTTTGGTTGGAGCACCACCATCCAGCATTGGCAACTTTGGTGGCGATGTTGACAACTGGCGATGGCCTAGGCATACTGGCGATTTTGCATTGTTTCGGATTTACACCTCACCCAATGGAAATCCAGCCGATTATAGCACGAAGAATATTCCCTACAAACCAAAGCACCATTTTGCAGTATCAACAAGTGGGGTTAACGAAGGCGACTTTACCATGACCATTGGCTATCCTGGCTCAACTCATAGGCTATCAACATCATACCATGCCCAGCACGAGCGCGATGTTGTTGCCCCTTGGGTTGATGAGGTTTGGGGATCTTTCATCGATATACTTAAAGATGGTATGAAGGCCGATGCCAACGTTAAGGTTGACTATACCGATACGCACGATATGCTAGTTAACTTTTGGCAAAAGGATACCTATCAGGCCGAGTCGATGAAACGATTTGATGTAGTTAACAGGCTTAGCGACCGTGAGGTAAGGTTAAAGCAGTGGATAAGCCAAAAGCCAAGTGAGCGCGCAAGCTACTTACTAGCGTTAAACGATGTTGACGAATATTATAATTTGGTGGCCGATAGTCTTTTAGAACAGCAGTATAGAGCCATAGATGCTCTAATAAATTGGCCAGTTGAGGTTAGCAACAATATCTACGAAATGTACGACCTTTTTATGCTTTTGGTAAGCGACAAACCTTCGAAGCGAAAGGTGAAAAGAGAGGCAAAACGATTTGCAAAGCGATTACCTGAAGTTTTTGAGAACTACTATCCCGAAATTGATATGCAGCTTTACTCAGCAGCACTAGTAAGCTTGGTTAAGCATTTGCCCGATAGCACTAACGAGCCAATTTTAGATGAGCTAGCCAAACAGGAATTTCCGGAGTATTTTGTTCCCTTGGTAGTTGAGCATTTTTTTAATCAGTCAATTTTTACCTCCCAAGAGCGCATGGCCGAGTTTTTGGCAAAGCCAACCATCGACAGCCTTGCCTACGATCCGCTTTTTATGATGCAGCTTGGTCTCGAAAACTACTCAATTAGCATTAGCGATCGGCTTGCACCTCATAGGCAAAAGTTGAAGCTGGCCTATAAAATAATAAATAAGGGTTATCTCGATATGGATGCTGACAGCGTATTTTACCCCGATGCAAATTCAACCATGAGGTTGTCGTACGGTAAGGTTATTGGCTATAAACCTTTCGATGGCATTGTTATGCATCCAACTACTTCTCTAAAAGGAATTATGGATAAGGAAAATCCTGAGGATGATGTATTTATCGTTCCTCAAAAATTGAAAGAGTTGTATAACAGTAACGATTTTGCCAGTTATGCCAATGGTAATAGCATGCCTGTTTGCTTTATTACGGATAACGATATAACCAATGGCAACTCAGGAAGCCCTGTTTTAAATGCCAATGGCAACCTTATTGGAGTGGCCTTCGATGGAAATTACGAAGCTATGGCTTGCGATTTTATGTATGAACCTCACATGCAGCGAACAATTGTTGTTGATATACGGTACGTGCTTTTTGTTATCGATAAGTTTGCAAACGCTAAGCGTTTAGTTGATGAAATGACACTGGTGGCCGACTAGCTTACACTATTTCATCATCATCTATAGCCATGTGCTCATGCGGTTCAACATGAATGGTTGAGGTAATTTCCATCTCTTCTGCAATGCTGCTCTCTATTGCATTGGTAATTTCATGCGCCTTGCTTATGGTATAATTATCGGGGAGGTAAATGTGAAAGGTTAGCTCCTTATGGTTTACGTAGTTATGTATATGAAAATGGTGAGGAAAAACATTGCTGCCTGCTGCAGCATTTATTATGCTTACAAGTTTAGCTACTAGTTCAGGTTCGGGTTTCTCTCCAAGTATTGTATGCGATGACTCCTTTATAATTTTGTAAGCAGTGTAAAGAATAAATAGCGATACTATAATTCCAAGTATACCATCGGCCCACCAAAAATATCGGCCAATAAAAATACCCACAAGTATTACAATTGATGATATCGCATCGCTGCGATGATGCCAGCCATCGGCTGAAACAACCCTTGAGTTTGTTTTTCTGCCAATGTAGAATGAGTACTGTGCAAGCCCTTCCTTACTAATAACTGAAATAATTGTAGCAATAATGGCGAATGCGCCGTAGCTTGCTGATTCCTTGTTCTGTAGCTTCTCAACCGATTCGACAATAAAATTATACGAAACCCAGATGAGTAAACAGCCAATAATAATAGTAGCTATTAGCTCGTACCTGCCATGACCAAACGGATGGCTTTTATCTGCAGGTTTTTGCGAGAGCTTAACCCCTCCAATAACCAGAACAGAGCTAATGGAATCGCTAAGCGTATGCCAAGCATCGGCAATAAGAGCAACGGATCCGCTAACCAGTCCAGCCCAATACTTTAACCCAAATAGAGCAAGGTTTGTAAATATTGAAACCCATCCGGCTCTAATTGATAAGCGTGTGTTGGTTCTGTTTTGTTGAGTGCTCATTTATCCGTTTTACCAAATTGCCTCTTTCTTGTCTTGCCCTTTTTCGTCTATATATTCAACTGGCGTAATGTCGTTGCTCTTATGTTTCGGTTGGATTAGCCTAATGTCAAAATCTTTTGTGTACTTTATTAGCCTTACGCCTCGGTTCTCGTAACCGCTCATTGCATCATTCTTGGTAAAGCTGAATTCGGATTGAAGTAAATCGGCATTATGGTTATTGATGCAGTACATAAAATCTACACCGTATTTTTTCATGGCTGAGAGGAAGTATAAGGTTACATCATACCCTTGGAACGCGAACTGTGTGGGCTCCGATCGGAAAGCGTCTCTGTAGCTAGCTACAAAATTTTTAACATTTGTCTTTTTGTAGTCGATGAAAAATGGGTTGAAAAGCGTAATCTCAAGCTGATAGTAGTAATCGGGTTGAATATTTCTGAACTTTTGCCAGCGCGGATACCCATAAACCTCAATTGGATACTTGTAAATTGTTGAAAGCGTATGCAGGTTTGCTAGCAAATCGCTAACAAAGGCTTCGTTATTTGAGGGTACCAGCACTAGGTTGCTTCGGCTAAGCGAAAGGCTATGGCTAATGCGTTCCTGTATTTCGGGTGCAGGGCTACCTGCTTTATAGGTTACCTCTTTAAAATGAATAAAATCGGGGCTAGTGCAATCAGCAATCCTGTCTGCAATTAACGATTTAAAGCTATTTAGCATGGCCACGTTAGTACTGTCGTTTTCGTGGATTACTACAATGTTTTGCCCTGTGCAAAAGTCAACTTGGCCAATAAATTCCTCAAGTTGCGTGGTGAACGAGGGGTTAACCTGAAAAATATAAGGGTTTTGGTTAAGCAAAAAGCTATTTGGCGAAAGCGGAGAGATAAGGGCAATTCGGTTCTCAGCCGAGTATTTTGAGATTGGTTGAAGGCATTCGGGGTAGGCTGGTCCAATTATAAGGTTCGAATTCTTTAGCGCATCGCTCTGAATTAATTCTTCAACATTGGCAACGCTTTTGGCAGTATTGTAAACGTTAAGGTTAACCGAAAGGCCTTGCTTTTTCAGCGAGTCGAGGGCGATAAGTACACCCTGATAAAAATCGAGGAAGTATGAACTTTGCTGCGAAACTCGGTTGGAATTTGTTGTTTCTTTCCTCTCGTTAATGGGCTCGCCGTTCTCGTCAAGCTCTTCGGTAATGTCCGATGTTGTTTCTTGGGTAAACGGTAGGAGTAGGCTTACGTTAAAAACATCGCGCCAACGGTTGTAGGTAAATGTATCGCAAACAACTTGAGGAAAAGAATAACCGTTGGCCGATTGAGATAACGTTTCGGCCGTAGCCATTTCAGGCTTATCGGAAATAAGCAGTGTATCGCTTGGGTTACGAGGTATTTTAAGAATGGTGCCTAACTTTATACCATCTTGTACTAAATCCTCATTAAAACGCCTGATGGTTTGTTCCGTTACATTATACTTTTTTGATATTGAGTAAAAACCCTCTCGGGGCTTCACTTCATGGTAAATAAACCTTTCCGATTCTTCTGGCGATTTATCGCCAATACTTTTTATTTTTTGCTTGGGAATTAGCACAACCTGATTTGCTTTTAACCCTTGCTCAACCTCGGGGTTGGCTGCAATTATATCTTCAATGGAAACTTCGTACTTACGCGTAAGGCTAAAAAGGGTTTCTTTGCGTTTAACTACGTGGTAAATATACTTGTCGTCTGTTTCAAATTCTTCGGGATCAATATCCTTAATGGGGATTTTTAACGCTTGATCAACCTGCAACCCAAGGTAGATGTCCGGATTTTCCATGGCAATTTCAACTTGGCTTACATTGTAGGCTTTGCTAATTGAGTAAAGGGTTTCGCCTTTGCGTACAATGTGTATGTAGTAGTATTTCCCTTCAATTTTAACCTTATCTGTTGATCGTTTTATCTTGTTCGAATCACCCTCATCCTGAGCAATGCAAAAAAACGAGATTAAGGCAAGGGCAAAAGTAATTAGCAACGATTTTTTCATCTTAAACAGTATTATCTGTGGGGTTAAGTGTGTTACTGGGCAAATTTACGCAATACTTGCGGAAAACAAACATAATGCCTTTTTTTTTGAGGGAACGTTTGGTTACCGTATATTTGCTTTTGCGCAATTAAACTATACTCAAATTATTCGTCTAAATTTACGATTTGAATTAATGTCGCACACTAGGATTCACACCTAACGTTTATGGTTATGAAAAAAATCTTTGTCGTTTTTCTGTTTTTACTCCCCGTTGCTTTATTTGGACAGAATGTGGAAACTCTCCAAAATGAGGTTAAAGCCCTTTCGGAACAGAATGTAAACCTTAACCACAGACTCGATGAGCTACAAAAAATTGTAGACGATGTGCTTTGGTTTAACCGAATGGAGAAGTATGCATATGTAGATAAAGTATACTTGTATGGTCCACCACCCGCCAATGTGCCAAATCCAACAGGAAAGGGAGCCTTTAATCCTGTTAAGTTTTGGGCGTACGTTTTTATTCCTAAAGGCATTGATATAACCAAAAAGCATCCGTTACTAGTGTTACCTCATGGCGGGGTGCATGCCGATTTTACAACCTATTACTATCATATTGTGCGTGAGCTAATGGCGCAGGGCTATATTGTTGTTGCTCCTGAGTACAGAGGAAGCACTGGATATGGAAGAAAGTTTTGGGAGCAAATTGATTATGGAGGCCTCGAAAATCAGGACACTCATGCTAGTCGTAACTATATGATTGAAAATTATGAGTTTGTCGATAAGAACAGGGTTGGTATACTTGGATGGAGTCATGGCGGGATGATCTCGTTAATGAACGTTTTTGAGTATCCTAACGATTACCAATGCGTTTATGCTGGAGTACCAGTATCGGATTTAATTGCCCGTATGGGCTATATGACCCAGAGCTATCGCGATTTATACTCGGCCGAATACCACATTGGTAAAACTGCTCACGAAAATGTTGCTGAGTATCGTAAGCGCTCTCCAGCATGGAATGCGCATAAGCTTAAAACCCCTTTGCTTGTCCACACAAACACCAACGACGACGATGTGAATGTACTTGAGGTAGAACATCTGATTAAATCGTTAAAAGCCGAAGGGAAAAAGTTTGAATACGAAATTTACAAGGATATACCTGGAGGCCACTCATTCGACAGAATGGATACACAACATGCAAAGGAGGTTAGAGTTAAAGTGTATAAGTTTTTAGCCAAATACTTAAATCCTTCTTCACCAATAACAAGTGTTAAGCAGATAAACGAAACAGCATATAGGTAAAACTCTACCCGTTTTTTACAAGCCTTACGGAGAAAATCTGTAAGGCTTTTTTTTTGAAACAAAATGTGATGATGTATTGCTAGGTGAATTGTTTTTACATATTTTTATGTACTAAATGGTTAGTAGCTAATTCATTTATGCGAGTTGAGCATTAACGTAAATTTTGCTTTTATGACTGCACTAAAATTTTTCAATTTTATTTTTGGTTCCTTCACTACTATTAGTAGTTGTTTTATGAGTAGTATTGACGAATCGGCTATAAATGCTGTTGAGCAGCATGGAGCCCATGCCAGTATGGCTCCATTACTTTTTATAATTCTAGCATTATTTATTGGCATTGCAACTCGTTATTTGCTTCGTAAAATTTCGCTACCATACACTATCTCGCTTCTAATAATTGGTCTTTTTCTTGGGTTATCATATCGAATTGGAGGGATTTCTTCTCTTTTGGGATTGCCGGAACATAATGTCTTAGCAATTTTTGGTGAAGCAATTAGCTGGGCAGGGCATATCGATCCGCATCTAATTTTTTACATTTTTCTCCCCACGCTAATTTTCGAAGCAGCTTTTGCAATGCATGTGCATACTTTTAAAAAATCGTTTACTAACGCATTTATTCTAGCCGTTCCAGGTATAATAGTCGCTTTAGTTTTAACCGGTGCCATAGCAATGCTTATTAAGAGCCTAAATATTGGCCTAGGAAATTGGACATGGCCAATATCTCTTCTTTTCGGCGTAATAATTAGTGCAACCGACCCGGTTGCTGTTGTTTCAATTCTTAAAGAAGTTGGTGCAAGTAAAAAACTTGCAACCCTTATTGAGGGCGAATCGCTGCTGAACGATGGTACGGCAATCGTAATATTTATGGTATTGCTAGCAGGTATTACTGGTTCGGCCGAGAGCAATAACGCAATAGTTGAGTTTATTCGGGTTGCACTTGGCGGTGTTGCTGTTGGCGTTGCCATAGGTTGGATAGTTGTTACCTGGCTTAAAAAAGTTTTTAACGATGCACTATTTGAGATAACAGTTGTTGTAGGTGCTGCTTACTTGGCTTTTTTTGTTGCCGAGCATTTCTTCCACATTTCAGGAGTTTTAGCACTTGTATCGTTTGGTATTATGATGGCCGGAATTGGCCGAACTCGCATTAGCCCGCAAGTAGCGCATTTCCTTCATGAGTTTTGGGAACTTGCTGCCTTTATTGCCAATACCCTAATCTTCCTAATTGTAGGTCTTGTTATTGCGCTTAGAGTATCATATACTGCCCGAGATTTTCTAATACTAATCCTTATTTACATTGCCATATTAATTGTTAGAGCTTTTGTGCTTGCCATTTTTTACCCATTAATGAAGAGGATTGGCTATGGTTTAAGTGCAAAAGATGGCGTTATTGCTTGGTGGGGCGGATTGCGTGGAGCCATTGGCCTTGCGTTAGCACTAATTGTTGCAAGTGAAGAGTCTATTAACCCTGAGGTTCGAACTCAAATACTTTCGCTTACCGCTGGTATTGTTTTTCTAACATCGCTTATAAATGCTACAACCATAAAACTTTTCATACAAAAGTTGGGTCTAACAAAAGTGGGTGCTGCCCGTCAACAACTCCTAAATCAAACAATTACGATGCTTCGGAAAGGGGGAGAGAAGGAGATATCGAAGCTTAAGGAGAACCGATTTATGTCAGGGGCCGATTGGGAATCGGTTGAGCAATTTTTGCCAAATGCCAATCAGGCAAGTGATGGAGGAAAGCAAGTAGATACGCTTTTCGAAACCCGAAAGCGGATGCTTCTCAAAGAGAAAGAGAGCTATTGGCGTCAGTTTAGCGAAGGATTACTTACGCCCGCTGCCGTTCAAAATCTTTCCGACGAAATTGACCATCTGCTCGATTTTAACGGAAAAGTATCGTTGGCCCAACGAAAGGATTTAGAACAGATGTGGACAACACCTAAAATGCTAGCGAAGCTGCAAACAGTGCCAATATTTGGGGGTTTTTGGAAGAAAAGGTTTTACCGTAAGCTGGCGCTTAGCTACGACTGTGCCCGTGGTTTTGTAATGGCTAACGAGGAGAATTTGAAAAGCTTATCGAGCCTAATTATTGGACTTTCAGCGGGAGCTGAACAGATATCAAAAGAGGTTGAGAAAATATCGGGGCTTGAGGATGAAATTAACGAGAACAGAATTATGGGGCTAACCTTTTTGCGAAACCTTAAGGATACTTACCCAGAGGTTTATCATGCCATTGAAACGCAAATTGCTTCTAGGTCTTTACTCAACCATCAAATGGCAACTATTCAAAAGCTCGAGAAGCAGGGCAGGCTTGAACCCGCCGATTCATCGAACCTTGAGGCTGTTATCCAAAGCCAAATGAAGCAGATTATCGATTCGCCGCCTGAAATAAAAACCACCCAAGCATTACGATTCCTCAGAACCATTAACGCATTTGTTGGGCTTAGCGAATCCGATTTCGAATTGCTTTCGGCATTGTTTCAGGAAAAGGTGTACCCAGTTGGAAGCCAAATTGTAATGGAGGGTGCGCAAAGCGACGAGTTTATAGTTATTGTGCGAGGCAGCGCTCGTATTGAAAGCGAAGGCAATTTGCTAAGAATGGCTCAGCCAGGAACAGTTGTATGTGCGTACGATATGCTTTGCAACTTACCCGCTTGGGCATCATTAATTGCCGATTCGCCAGTAACGGTGCTACGGGTAAGCGATTCGGCTATTCAAAAAGCGCAAAAACGGAATAAGGAGTTAGCAAATAAGCTATGGGTATTTGCTGGGTTCGATTTAGCCGAACGATTGCTAGTTAAACTTGAACCATGGAATAATTGGCGTGAAAAAAAACTTAAGGCTTACATTGGCAATGGGCAAATTGCTAACCTTGCTCCAAACGAGGAATTTGAGTGTAACGATAGAGTTCTAATCCTAGTTAAGGGTGAAGTTATTGAAAACGGAAACACAATAATATCGGCACCTAGCGTAGTTAAGGGGGGAATGCTAAAGGCGAACACAAATGCAATAATTTTCTGGCTTCCAGCAGGTGTAAACGATTAGAGAAAAAAAGGCTGTCTTAAAGTTTTTTAAGACAGCCTTTCTTTTATATTAGTTTTTTTGCCTACTTCTTTACTTTTATTGTACATCCTATTGCCTTGGTTTCTGTAACAGCAGGCTTCTTACCTGCAAGTAGAGCATCGATTGCATCGGCAAGATAGGTCTCGGTTACCGCCGAAGCATCTTTATAGTTATTATCTATGGTACCAATGTACTCAACTATAAAATCGTTGCCCTGCTTGTTAAGCAAGTACACATGTGGTGTTCGTGTTGCACCATACTTGGGGTAAATTTCTTGTCCTTCATCAAATACGTATGCAAATGGGAAGTTCTTCTCTTTTGCTCTTTCTATCATCTTTTCGTAGCTATCCTGCGGTTGAACTTCTGGATCGTTCGAATTAATGGCAATAATAGGAAAACCCTTAGGTGCATACTCGTTGTGTAGTTCAATCATTCTGTCCTCGTAAGCAATTACATATGGACAGTGATTGCACGAGAATATAACTACAAAACCTTTGGCATCTTTGTAATCGGCCATCGATACCATTTTGCCATCAACATTTTTAAGCTTAAAATCAGCTGCTTTATCCCCAATATTGTAGCCTTGGCTAAAAGCAAATGCTACAGCAAGGGTAACAATACTTAGTGTTAGAATAATTTTTTTCATAGCGAATTATTGATTTGGTTAAAACTGGGTTAATTAATGTATTGTTTTACAATTTCTTCGAGTTCGCTTTGCGAAAACTCCTTTTCAAAAAATTCTCGTTTCCACTTGTTGTATACTAATGTGGCAGGTATGGAGCCACTCCAGCTCGGATCAACCTTATTTATCCAGCTATTGGCATCTGGGTCGTCAAGCATAATTACTTTTGAGCTAATTTGGTTTTGCTCAATAAAAGGCAATAATCTGGTTTCGTAATGATTTGGAAAATCGAGGTTTACAAGAATTACTTTTAGCTTCTCGTCTTTATAATCGTTAGCAATTTGCTCCAGATATGGCAGCTCCTTAACGCATGGAGCGCACCAGGTAGCCCAAAAATTTATAATGTATGTTGTGTCGTTTTCATAGGCAAGTAATGGCTCAATGCCACTGAAATCGACTATTGGAATCGATGTCTGTTTTTCATCCTTTTCAACCTTCTTCTCATTTGGCCCACATGCCACAGCAACTAGCATAAACGCTAAAACTACTGGGTAAACCTTTTTCAGCTGCATAAGTCAATATTTAAGTTGATCTAAACGTTTAACTCCTAATACTATTTTCTAAAACAATTACATTTTTGAATTGTTTACTGTATTCCATTTTTAACCTATCTTTGATATGCTTTTTGCTTAAGTAACCCAATGTTAAACCCAAATACAACGAATATGAACAGATTTCGAATGCTAACCATTATTAGCATCGTTTCATTGCTAGTTATAAGCTGTAGCTCTGATCCTAAACCGCCAATTGCAAAAAAGGAACCTCACCAAATGGTTATGCATGGCGATACTCGCATCGATCCATACTACTGGCTAAACCAACGCGATAACGAAGACGTTTTGGCCTACTTACATGCCGAGAATGATTATACCACGGCTGTTATGAAATCAACAGAGGAATTGCAGGATAAACTTTTCGAGGAAATTAAAGGAAGAATAAAGGAACAGGACGAATCGGTACCCTACTTTGAGAATGGTTTCTACTACTATACCCGATACGATGAAGGTAAAGAGTACCCCATATACTGTCGGAAACCAAAATCTCTCGATGCCGACGAAGAGGTTATGCTCGATGTGAACGAGCTGGCAAAAGAGTATTCATACTACTCGGCTGTTGGTATTAACGTATCGCCAAATAATAAAATTCTCTCATATGGGGTCGATACGGTAAGCCGCAGGCAGTACACAATCTATTTTAAAGATTTAACCACTGGCGAACTTCTCGACTCAAAAATATCAAATACTACTGGTGGAGTTGCTTGGGCTAACGATAACAAAACGGTTTTCTACACCGTTAAGGATGAGGCT
>CAZGQZ010000004.1:0-2924 GCA_964527985.1 uncultured Rikenellaceae bacterium
GAGGAGGTAAAAGAGTAAGTCAATATTTTGGTAATAGTATCCCTTTAAACCCAGCAATGCAATGTCGATATCAGTTAAAGATGTAACAAAGGTTTTTGGGACGCAACGAGCCCTCAGTAACGTTTCGTTCTCGGTGCCGACATCGAGCGTGGTAGGTTTTTTGGGACCCAATGGTGCCGGAAAATCAACAATGATGAAGATTATTACCGGGTACCTAAAGCCCACCGAAGGCGAGGTAGAGGTAAACGGCATTTCGATTAACGATGACAATACCGATTTTAGACGGTTTATAGGTTATCTTCCCGAGAATAACCCGCTTTACACCGATATGTACGTTAAGGAATACCTTGCATTTGTTGCAAAAGTTTACAAGCTAGGCAAACTAGCGGACAAAAGGGTGAAGGAACTAATTGACCTCACCGGTATTGGTTACGAGCAGAATAAAAAGATAGGCCAACTATCGAGAGGTTACCGTCAACGTGTTGGGCTTGCTCAGGCCTTGCTCAACAGACCATCGGTGCTAATACTCGATGAGCCTACAAGCGGGCTAGATCCTAACCAAATTGTTGAGATACGAAATATTATTGCCGATGTTGGTAAGGAAAAAACAGTACTCCTCTCAACTCATATTATGCAAGAGGTTGAGGCAATTTGCGATAGCGTTATGATTATAAATAAGGGGAAAATAATAGCAAATGATTCAACCCAAAATGTTTTAGCAACCCAAGGGGTTAAGGGGCAAAGCGTGCAAATTGAGCTGCTTAACCATGTTGATGAATTGCTGTTAAAGCAAATTCAAGGAGTAGATGAGGTTATTCAACTTGCCGAACCCAACAGTTGGCTACTGAATAGTAAAAGCCCAACCGATATCCGACCAAATGTTTTTAGTTTTTGTGCCGAGCATAAGTTAACACTCCTTACACTCAAGCAAAAATCAATGCAAATGGAAGAGGTTTTTCAGGCACTTACAAAAGAGTAGCTTCTTAACGTTAGCAATACGCTAGTTAGTCAATATTCAACCTTTGCTTTTGCTCTATTACTAAATTTCAGCTATTTTCGTAACTTTATCAATGTATATATACAAACCAATGGTTTGTAGTTAAAACCGATCAACAATAGAATGCATGAAGCCCTCATGCCAGATGGTTAAGTGAATAAATACATGAGGGTTTTATAAGCAGAAGAGAGAATGTTTTAACAACAGTGGTATACAAGGCAATTAATCGGACATTTAACTAATTTTATTCTTGTGAAAACCATAGTTGCGGGTGTAGATATTGGCGGAACAAATACTGTTTTAGGTTTGGTAACCCGAGATGGTGACTGTATTGCCGAAACCAATTTCCCAACGCAAAGGCATAGCGATTTTAGCAAATACCTCGAGCAAATAGCAACCGAGGTGCTATCTCTAATTAAAAGGCAGCCAGACGAGTTTCAGCTGGTAGGGGTTGGCGTTGGTGCTCCCAACGGATGCTACAATTCGGGAAATATTGTTGATGCTGCAAATTTACGATGGAAAGGTTCCCTTCCCCTAGCCAGCGGGTTAAAGGCCTTGTTAAATGTTCCAGTAGCAATTAGTAACGATGCCAATGCGGCAGCACTGGGTGAGATGCTTTTTGGAGGTGCCAAGGGGATGAAAAACTTTATAGTTGTTACATTGGGTACCGGTTTGGGAAGCGGGTTAGTAGTTGATGGTAAACTGGTACTTGGCTCCGATGGTTTTGCCGGTGAACTAGGGCATACTGCGGTAAAGGCTTACGGCAGACAGTGTGGCTGCGGAAAGGCAGGCTGTCTTGAAACTTACGTTTCGGCACCAGGGCTTAGGCGAACAGCGTTTAAGCTACTTGCCGATTCAATTGAGCCAAGTGCGCTTCGTAACTACTCATACGATCAAATATCGTCAAAGCAAATTGCAAACCTGGCCGATCAGGGGGATAGAATATCGCTTGAGGCATTTGAGTATACTGGCGCCATACTGGGCATGAAACTAGCCGACGTTGTTGCCCTACTTAGCCCCGAAGCAATATTTCTTTTTGGTGGCCTGAGTAATGCAGGAAAGCATATTTTTGAGCCAACAAAGAGACACATGGAGAAGAACCTATTCCCAATTTTTAGGAATAAGGTTAAATTGCTACCATCGGCGTTAAAAGGAAAAAATGCCGCAGTGTTGGGAGCTGCAGCACTTATTTTTCAGGATTTAGACAATAATCTGTAGCTAGTAGCTACTCAAAGGTTCTGTGTCGTCGGTCGGAGGTTTTGTAAATCTCATACCTCCATGCTAAATGGTCGATAAGATTTTCGTTTTCGTCAAAAATTTTCTTTTGCTGTATGCGGCCATCTTTCCGATATGTAAGTTCTTCCCTCTTTTGCAATTTGCCATTGCTCCCCATAATTCTTCTTTCGGCAATTCTACCCTCATCGGTATATGTATAGGCAAAAGCCTTTGTTGTTGAACCTTTGTCAGCAGTATTAATCGTAACAACCTCTTTCGAAATTCTGTTTAGGCTATCATACTCAACATTCTTTTCTAAAAAGATTATGGAATCGGGAGGAGTTAGTCGTTTGCCTTTTACCTTTCGGTAAATCTCGTTTCCGTGTTCATCGTATTTCAGCTTTGCTCTGTAGCCTCTTTTCCCTTTTGCATTGTAGCCTTCAGCCTTTACAATGCGGTTGTTGCTGTCGTATGTATAAACCTCTTTAATAAGAAACGAAGTGTCGTTTTCGGAAACGGCATATTGAGTAAGTGATGCCAGACGATTATTGTTAAAGGTGTACTCTTCAATGCGAGATAGCTTTTCGTTAATAAAGAAATCGGTTTTAACCTTTTGCATACCGTTAAAGTAGTGCCACCGGTAGTTCTTGGGATAATGGGTTTCCCAATCAAAATCAATCTCGGTATGCATTCGTCCGAGAGAGTCTGATAT
>CAZGQZ010000004.1:3024-35739 GCA_964527985.1 uncultured Rikenellaceae bacterium
CTAATGGTAACGGTTCTTTTCTCACCATCTTTAAGGTACTCTTCTTTTTTCGGGTTAAACCTAAAGTCAGGTGGTTCTTCTTCGGTGTAAAACCAAACATGCATTGAAGGAGATATGGCCTCGTCATCGGGTTGAACTAAAACATCAGCCGAAACAGTATATAACCCAGCCCCTTGTGTAGGTATTTTAAAGTAAAGTCTTTCTTTACTTCCATTTTTTGGTAGTTCCCAATTTCGTTTTCTCGTCCATAAGTTGCCCTCAATTTCTTCCCTTTCCTGCTCGGGCTTATTGTCTTCTTCTAGGCTTTGAGCCTTTTCGGTTTCAAGCACCGATAGCTTTCCTATAACCTTGTCGAGTAGCTTTTCAAATTCATCGGGATTGTCCAAGTAGTAGTTTAGGGTGTATATAAATTCTTCTTCGGTATAACTGTATTTACTAAAAATGGGCTTGTAGTATTCAATGGTGTCTTTTCGTGAAAATTTTATTGCCAAATAGGAGGTGTTGGTTGTGGCATCGGTAATAAATATTTCGGAGAGAATGCTAACCATATCTTTTTGGGGGATATGCTTTTGCTTGCAACCAGGAGCTAAAACAGTTAACAAACCTATACAAATAATTGCAGTATACTTTAGTAGTTTTCTCATGTTGATCTATTTACTCAACAAATATAGAAATGAAAAATGAAATAAGTGTTATAAAAACGAAGAGCAAGCCTTAGCTTGCTCTTCAAGTAGAATTATGCTATTGTTACTTAAGCTTATCAAACATGTATCCAATCATAATTTCGTGCGATCCGCCGTTAAACTTCCTAATTCCGGTAAGCGAGTAGTCGAACGAGTAGCCAAACAGGTATCTATCATAGTTATAGCCAAACAGTATCGACAGACCATCTTGCCATCGGCCAGAAAGGCCTCCCCAAAACTGATCCTTATATGTAACTTTTGCATTTATATCAATTTGTATGGGGCTATTTATCATGTACTTGAAAAGGACGGATGGTTCGAGAAGAAAATCGCTAGTTAGCGGAAACATCATACCACCCATAAGCATGTAGTGCTGCTTAAGCTTGTTAATGCCGTAGGTGTGAATTTCTTCTCCACTAATTTCATCTAAAGTATACTTGTCGGTTGTGTAAAGCTTTTGCCCAAATAGCTGGTGAACCGATGCGCCAAAAAAGTAGTTAGTTGAGTAAAAAAGCACACCAATTGTAGCATCGGGGGTAAATACCGACTTAGTACTCAGGTTTATGGCGGGGTCGTTAATAACAATTGCATCGCCATACTCATACTTTGAGCCATCGGCACGGAACATCATAAACCCAAGCGAGATTCCTCCAGAAACCCTCATGCCATTCTCTGAAATTTGCATGTTGTACGAGTAGGAGAAAAGACCTCCAGTACGACTAGTTGGGCCCGTAATGTCGTGGTAAAGATTACCTCCAAAGCCCATGTCCTTTGATCCGTGAGGGCCATAGGCACTAATGCTATAGGTTTGCGGAGCATCGGTAACCCCCACCCATTGGAAACGGTTATTATACCTCATTTGGTAGTAGTTGTGTGTACCACTAACGGCGGGGTTTATCAGGTACGTGTTAAACATGTACTGTGTAAACTGAGGTAATTGCTGGGCACTGGAACTTAGTCCACTAAGTAAAATTATTGCCGCTGCTGCTATTATTACCTTTTTCATATCTCGAAATTTTTAATGTCTAAGTATCAATAATGTTTATCGTACAATGGTAACAGAACCAGATATTGGTTTCCAATGGTTGCTTCCTGGAACGTTAAAGCTTATTACGTAGTAGTAGGTTCCGGTAGGAAGATCTTTACCATTCTTGTTCTTACCATCCCAACCAGCAGAAGCATCCGATGCTCGGGCAGACCAAACAACTGCTCCCCAACGGTTAACTATTGTAATTTCTAGGCTTGGGAATATATCGGCATATGGAACGCGCCATAGGTCGTTGATGCCATCGCCATTAGGTGAGAATACATTCGACATGCGTACACGATTGAGTATTCTGGCCTTGAGGTTTATGTTTTCAACGCATCCGAACTCTGACATTACCATTCCAGTTAGCGGGATGTACTGCTCCAACTCTTTAGTTACATCGTTATAAACTTCTCCGGTAAACAGACTTTCATATTGGCCTGTTGGGAAAAGAATAACCGAGCTCTTCTCGTTTGACGGAGTAAAGAATTGGGCTGGATCCCATTGGTATGTGAGAGTATAATCGGCAGCTTTGGTTCTAATCTCAACAGGATATTCTGTGTCGGCAAGCAAAGAGATTACGGTTGTATCTACAGGTCCTTCCTCATATTCCAGGAACGAACCAGAGAAAAATGGGTGATCATCTCTCATAACATATGGACCAATTTGTGGGTAAACGTCAATGGTATCGCGACGTTGCTCAAGACATCCCTCACTACTTATTACCCTAACAAGCATAATTTGGTCGCCGGTAAGGGCCTCCGTAGTATATGCTGGGCTATCCGATCCAACGGCAATTTCAATTAGGTCACCATCATCATTACGAACAAGTTTTTTCCACTCAAACTGAGCGGGTGAGCCAAAGGCTCCCTGAACAGGAATTGCTGTAAGGTCGGCAACATCGCCCCAGCAGTAGTTCTCTAGCATATCGATACCTACAACAAAGTCGTTGTCGAGGTTGTATGTAACATCGAAGAATAGGGTGTCCTCACAACCTTTTTCGTCGGTAACAATATTATAGTATTGGCCAGATTGTAAATCTTCAATTAGCCATAAGCCATCGTTATTTGGTATATGACCAAAGCCAGAGCGATACCATTTTGACGTGAAATCATTGGGGAAAACCCCATTTCCACCAGTAATATTTGTTACCTCAATAGAGCCGTTGTTGCCTTCGGGGGCAATCCTACAATTTGCTATGCCAATAATTGAGGTTGGATCAAAAGGATCGGGGCCAGGAACAACAATGGTTTCATCGGCTGTACATCCATTATCATCTGTAACAGTTAATGTGTAGCTTCCAGGGATGACATCAATCAGATTAAGATTTTCCTGTCCATTATCCCAACTATAAATGTAGTCAGCTGAAATGGTTCCGCCAGTAACACTCATTTCAACAATATCCAAAGTGTCGTTGTGGCAGATTTGTTCTGGAATGGGATCAGTTATAGCGGTAATCAAAATAGCATCAGGTTCGGTGAGCTCAACTGTTTCTGTGTATTCACCTTCAAATATGAAGGTACAGCCATTATCGTCGACAATTGATAGCGTGTAGATACCTGCAGGCAGATTTGTGAAAATACCATTCGTATTTTGCTCAATGCCGTTAGGGCCATCAATAGAATAGGTTATTGGCTCAGTACCTCCCGATACTAGCATCGAAATTTCACCGCTGTTATCGTTGTTACACGACAGATCGTAGGCAAAGAATGTTTCCATGGTCATGCCTTCTGGGTATTCAATAACCACGTCCTCAACAATAAATTCACAGTCGTTCTGGTCGGAAATTGTAAAGGTATACGTTCCTTCGGCAAGCTCATTGGCTTCAAAGCCCTCTGCGCTCCCTGTATCCCAGCTTATGTTATAGCCGTATGCAAACGGAGTTCCACCCTGAATATCGAATACCACTATACCTTCGGGTAGATTGGTGTAGCAATCGGGAACAACAATGGTGTAATCAACGGTAATTGGGTCGGGTTGAGTTAGCTCGATAAATGCACTCGATTGAACACCTTCGGTGTCGGTAGCAATAACAGTGTAAAGACCAGCACCAAGATTCTCATAAACATAGTCTCCATCGGGATCGTGTGTGGTCATGTCGTATGGCACACCATCAAGAGTCCACTCTAAAGGAGGTTGTATATCTCC
The DNA here is from genome assembly GCA_964527985.1 of uncultured Rikenellaceae bacterium. Classification (GTDB taxonomy): domain Bacteria; phylum Bacteroidota; class Bacteroidia; order Bacteroidales; family Tenuifilaceae; genus Perlabentimonas. The sequence continues at coordinate 6,883 of CAZGQZ010000004.1, forward strand.
GCCCAAAGCGGTGAGGGTAATGGTTCCGGTTTCGGTACCGTGGCAAAGAATATTTGTACCCGAAAGGAACACAGTGAACTGCGATAGCGAAACATCTTCAATAGCCTCACAGCCAAATGCATCTCTTACAATTATTCGGTATACGCCAACACCTAGGCCACCAAAAGTATGCGTGGTTAGCCCAGTATCGTCTAGGTTATCTTGTAATGTCCACGATGCTGAACCTTCATCGTAAATGTAGAGCTCATACCAATAGTTCGGATTACCACCAGTTACACTCACCTCTATGCTACCATCAAAATCAACAGATGTTGTTGGTGGTATTGGTGTTGTTGATATGATAATCTCGTCGGATTGGTTAATGGTAACCTCAAGCGAAACAATACAGAAATTATCGTCCCTAACCCGAACAGTGTAGCTGTCGGCAGGTAAATTGGTGAAAATGTTGCTTGTTTGCCAGCCTGAATCGTCCGCTTCAATGGTAAATTCAGGGGTTCCAACAGCTCCGCTGTAAATAACCTCCAGTTCACCTGTTGATGCTCCGAAACATTGAACATCGGTAACAATTACATTATCAATTTGGAGTGATGTTGGGCTAACTAGGGTTTCGGTTAATGTTATTGCTGGTCCACAACCATTGGTGTCAAACACCTCAACGTAGTAATCGCCTGCAGCAAGATTATCGAATATTCCATCGGTATTGTCGCTAAGGTAAGCGCCATCCCTGTAGATTGTATAGGTGTATGATCCGTTTCCACCCAATGCCTCGGCAATAATAACACCAGGGGTTGATGTGCCATCGGGATCGCAAGTTGGGCTTTCGGCGGTGGTTATGGTTACTGTAACCTCATCGGGTTGGCCAATTGTTACTACAGTTGATATCTGGCAGCTATTGGCATCGTCAACATATAGCGTGTAATCGCCTGCAGCAATGCCAGTAAAGCTAACCCATTCGTCAATATCTCCATTTTGAGTGTCGATTACTGTATTGCTGGCATCCTCAAGAGTGTATGTGTAAGGAGGTGTACCTTCGGTTGCCAAAGCAGTAAACGAACCATCATCGCCAAAGCAAAGCGCATCGGTTATTGATGTTGTAACATCAATTGGGTTTGGCTCGTTAACGGTTAGCTCGGGCGAAAGTACAGGACCACAAGCATTATCGTCGGTAACCTCAATCACGTATGTTCCAGGCTCAAGCGGAGCAAATGTTCCGTTGTTGGTTTGTGTACTAAAGCTTGCAACAGGGGTTCCGCCAAGAGTAATTGTATAGTATAAATCACCAGTACCTCCGGTTGCGGTAATCGATACTTCACCGTCGTTTGCACCAAAGCATGTAATATCAACAATTGATATTGAAAGCGGATCAAACTCAATAGCATTAGGTTCGTTTACAACAATTGGAGCCGAACTTTCGGGTCCACAGCCATTGGCATCATCAATTGTTACGGTATATGTTCCTGCGGCAAGATCAATAAATTCAACCGGATCGGTATTGTTTGCAACAATTGGATCTCCAACGGGGCTTCCTCCGTCATCGTAAAGAATGTAGGTGTATGGTAGAGTGCCTCCTTGCCCGGCAATTGTAATGCGACCTGTAGGTACGCTATTGCAGTCTAAATCCTGAACTGTTAGTGAAGCAGGGTTAAACTCAAGCGGATCAGGCATAATTACGGTTAACAATCCAGATGCTAGCTCGTCGCAAGTTGGATACCTATCGTCACGAACAATCACCTCGTAATCCGTTGCTCCATCAAGGCCAGTAAATTCAACCCACTCGCCGCTTGTGATTCCTGTAAAGTTGGCTTGTTCAACGCCACCAAGGTAAAGCGTAATAGTGTAGGGTTCGGTGCCGCCAGTACTCATAGCGCGGATTATTCCTTCGGGACCAGAGAAGTTACATGAAATATTAACAATTTCAGTGTCGAGAGTAAGCTCATCGGGGCTTGTTATTGTAAAGTTATCGGTGAGCAAGCAATCGTTCTCATCCCTAATTTCAAGCGTGTAATCGCCAGCAGGTAAGTTTGAGAAAATGTTAGACGCTTGAGGCCCTGCAAAAGGAACGCCTTCGAGGAGAAGGGTATAGTTAAGTACACCTGTTCCGCCCGATGCGTCTATATCGGCTTCACCATTTGTATCGCCAAAGCACTCATTATGAGTAAGCGTAATATCTGAAAGTACAATTGCTGGTGGGCCATTAATTGTTATAACACGGGTAACCTCACATGCATCGGGACCATTGTTTCGGTCTCTAACGCGGATAGTGTGATCACCAACACCAAGACCAGAAAACACCCTAATAGTTGACGCGTTAAAAATTGGTTGCCAGTTGTCAGTATCGTTTATTGATACCCATTTAGTGCCCGTACCTCCAACAACGTTTGTAACAGAAATTGATCCGTTTGTGTTGTACCAACAACCTGTTACATCAGTTGGTGTTGTTGTAAAGGTAATCTCAGTTGGCTCATCAATAGTAACAGGCAATCCGTTGTTTCCAGTAACTATACAGCCAGCATCATCTCTAACTCTTACATAGTATTGGTTTGTTGGTCCGCCAGGGAGATTTTCAAATAAAGGATCGGACTCCCAAACAGCGGGCTCCATAATAGAGTACTCATAGTTTCCAGAACCTCCAGAAACGTTAAATATTTCTATGGTTCCCTCATCAGAACCAAAGCACGATTCAATATTGCTTATAGAGTAGTCGAAAATAATCTTACTTGGTTCGTCGATGTAAACAGGGTTGCTAGCATATTCGGCTTTACAGCCGTTTTCGTCCATTACCCATATAAAGTAGAAGCCCGACGATACGTTAAAACTGTTTGGTATTTCGTATGGACCACTCTCGTCGTATATTGAGTAGATGTAATCACCTGTACCACCTGTGGCAGTTATGGTTATTGTGCCGCTTGGCTCTCCAAAGCAAACGGCGTCAGTAATATCAACTTGGCTAACAATTAGCTGATCGGGTTGTGAAAGAACAATATCCGACTCAACAGCAGGAGTACAGCCATTGGCGTCGGTAACCTCAATTCTGTAATTGTTGCTTGCAACTAAGTTTGTAAAAGTTGCTGGAGTAGGATCAGCAGGATTTTGGGTGTCAACAAGAGTTGCCCCATCGTATAAATAGTAAACAAAATCGGGTGTTCCGCCAGAGGCAAGCACTTCAATTGAACCTGTTGCATCGCCATAGCAGCCACCTAGGTCGGTAATGTTGGTTACTGTAAAGTAGTCGATAATAATAGGATCAGGTGCTGTTATTGTGGCAGGCACATCAAATGTACAAAGGTTAGCGTCTCTAATAGTGATGGTGTAGCTGTTAGGAGCAAGGCCACCAAAAGTGCCTGATGCCTGAAAATCGACTCCATTAATGCTATACTCGTATGGCGCAGTTCCACCAGTACCCAAAACGGTTACCTCCCCATCGGTGCTGTCGGAGCAGTTTACGTTAGATTGGCTGGTAATTGATCCGTCCAATGCAGATGCAGGTTGCGTAATTGTAACGGGAACGGTGGCAGTACAAAGGTTTACATCTCTAACGGTAATTGTGTAATTTCCTTCAGTAAGGCCGCTAAAAGTGCCCGATGCCTGAAAATCGACTCCGTTGATGCTATACTCATATGGCGCAGTACCATCTGTACCTTCAATGGTAACCTCACCATCATTACCGCCAAAACACGATACGTTTACTTGGTTTGTAATAGTTCCGTCAAGTGGAGCCGTAGGCTGAGTTATATTAACAGCTACATCGAAAGTACACATATGGTCATCGCGAACGGTAACCGTGTAGCTTCCTGCGGTTAGCCCAGTGAAAGTACCTGAACCCTGATATACTCCGCCATCGAGGCTGTACATGTATGGGGCAGTTCCATCGACACCCTCAACGGTAACCTCACCAGTATTGTCGCCAAAGCACAAAACGTTAGTTTGAGCGGTAATCGAACCAGTTAGTGGAGCGGCGGGTTGATCGATGGTAACAGGTACGGTGGTAGTACAAAGGTTTGCATCCCTAACCGTAACGGTGTAGTCGCCTGCAGCCAGTCCGGTAAACGTACCTGGATTTATAAAATCGACCCCATTGATGCTGTAATCGTATGGTGCAGTGCCATCGGCACCCTCAACGGTAACCTCGCCAGTGCTGTTGCCAAAGCAAAGTACGTGAGTTATGCTGGTTATTGCCCCATCAACTGCTGTTGCAGGTTGAGTAATGGTTACCGGAACATTGTGCGTACAAAGGTTTGCATCTCTTACCGTAACGGTATAGTTTCCTTCCGATAACCCCGTGAAGGTACCAGAAGTTTGAAAATCGACCCCATTGATGCTGTATTCGTAGGGAGATGTTCCGTTAGCGCCCTCAACGGTAACTTCACCGTCGTTTCCGCCAAAGCACGACACGTTAACTTGGTTGGTAATAGAGCCAGTTAATGACGCTGCGGGTTCGGTTATGTTAACCGGAACATCGAAAGTACATAAATTTGCATCGCGAATAGTTATGGTGTAATTTCCAGCAGTAAGGCCAGAGAAAGTTCCTGATACCTGAAAATCGACCCCATTAATGCTGTATTCATAAGGAGGGGTTGCATCGGCACCCTCAACGGTAACTTCACCATTGTTACCACCAAAGCATGAAACATTGGTTTGGCTGGTAATTGATCCGCTGAGTGCTGTTGCCGGTTGGCTAATGGTAACGGGTACATCGAAAGTACACATATGGTCATCGCGAACGGTAACCGTGTAGCTTCCTGCGGTTAGCCCAGTGAAAGTACCTGAACCCTGATATACTCCGCCATCGAGGCTGTACATGTATGGGGCAGTTCCATCGACACCCTCAACGGTAACCTCACCAGTATTGTCGCCAAAGCACAAAACGTTAGTTTGAGCGGTAATCGAACCAGTTAGTGGAGCGGCGGGTTGATCGATGGTAACAGGTACGGTGGTAGTACAAAGGTTTGCATCCCTAACCGTAACGGTGTAGTCGCCTGCAGCCAGTCCGGTAAACGTACCTGGATTTATAAAATCGACCCCATTGATGCTGTAATCGTATGGTGCAGTGCCATCGGCACCCTCAACGGTAACCTCGCCAGTGCTGTTGCCAAAGCAAAGTACGTGAGTTATGCTGGTTATTGCCCCATCAACTGCTGTTGCAGGTTGAGTAATGGTTACCGGAACATTGTGCGTACAAAGGTTTGCATCTCTTACCGTAACGGTATAGTTTCCTTCCGATAACCCCGTGAAGGTACCAGAAGTTTGAAAATCGACCCCATTGATGCTGTATTCGTAGGGAGATGTTCCGTTAGCGCCCTCAACGGTAACTTCACCGTCGTTTCCGCCAAAGCACGACACGTTAACCTGGTTGGTAATGGAACCTGTTAGCGCAGCGGCAGGTTGAGTTATGTTAACATTTACATCGAAAGTACAAAGATTAATGTTTTGAACAGTCACTGTGTAGGAGCCTGCGGATAAACCAGAAAAAGTACCAGAAGCCTGATAAGCTCCTCCATCGAGGCTGTATTCGAATGGGGCTCCATCGCCACTTCCCTCAACAGTTACTTCGCCATCACTACCTCCAAAGCATGCAACATTTTGCTGTGAGGTTATGCTACCCGATGGTAAACTGTTAACTGCAATAGTAGTATTTGATTCGCTATAAGAGCACACCCCTGCAGGATCGTCTGTTCTGAGAAGGAGGTTGACAGTAGTGCCGTCTTCGCTAGGGTGTGGAGTATAAAAAGCATTTAGGGTAAATCGGTCGGGGTTAAACGTACCAAGGCCACCAATCCATTCGGCCGATGAGGCTGAGCCCCCGATTGAACCGTTTAGCTGAACCGACGAACCAGCACAAACTTCGTAAGGACCGCCAGCGTCGACTGTGGCTGCTTCTTCAACAATGATATCAAACTCAATATATTCAGGAACAGTAGGACAACCTTCGTTAAAGCCATAAACCCTGTAAGTCCAGGTTCCAACCGATGGAGGTATCTCGTCAACAGTGGCTGTGTTTCCTATAGCCTGACTATCGGTTGTTCTTTCCCAGTAGTAGTATAGTGTACCGCTTGCCTCAAGTGTTACTGTTGATCCCTCGCAAGAGTTATGTGGTGTAGATGAAGGGAGATCGAGGTAGAGATTATCTTTTGAGTAAACTATAATAGGTTGCGTTATTGTAAAGGTACCGTACCCTGTTTCGGTTGCGCTAAAGGTTAGGTAATATGTTCCGGGAACACTACAATTAAAAGTTGTAAACTGAGTGTTCGGATCGCTAACATACGCTGCCGCAGTTCCACTCCAAGCCGGAGTATCAATAGTGTAAGGGTTGGCTGGGGGTTGATTTATAACATCCCAAAAGAAGAAAGCATCAGCTCCAGCGCAAACAGCAACCGGATCGCTCATGTTTATTTGCGTTTGGGTTTTGTTATTGATTTTTAGCGTTAGCGTTGCATAGGCACTACTATACGATAATCCTATTATGGCTATAGCTGAAAGAAAGGTAAAAATCCTTTTCATAATATTATGGTATTATGTTGTCTGTTCAATTTTGTTGAAAAAGCAGGCATTTATGTTGAAAAATACCCGCCTTTAAGTTAGGAATAAACTAAAATACCCCTATTTAAAAGGCGAAAGTAGATAAATTTTTATTATACACAAAAAACATTTCCCTAAAAATTAGGGTGTTAGCGCAAATGTGTACGTTGTTAAATTGCTTTAGTTTTTAGTATTACGTTTCTATTGCTCACATAAACAGCCAATTGTGGTTTTGATTGGTTTTCTATAGCCCACATGCTCGTTGTACGTAAAAAAAAACATAAATGTTTATAAATAAAAAGTGCCATTTTGTGCATTTTGCAATTAAGTTTTGCCCGTAAACGGGCACTTGAACCTAAAAAAGTTATATAAAGGAATAATAAACCTATAAAATTCAACAATCTTGCCAATTTGCGTAAGCACATGAAAATTTGATAAATGAGCGATTTTTTAGGATAAAGGCTTTGCCGAAAGTGGGCAATGACCTATTGAAGCCATTTATGGTATTATGCGTAGATTTTGAGGATGATAAATTAAAAATACTGGCCTAAAAACGGAACAATTATAGTTTATTTTCGAATACAGTAGTATGAGGCTCAATAAATTAAACAAAAGGAGGATGGATTATGAAAACAAATTTCTTTTGTCCGAATTGTAAAGGCTACCTAAGCGTAAACGACAGGGTGATTTTTGCCATTAAAAAGAAAGGGCTCGATGGCGGACTACTTCTTTTAAGCCCAGAGCTTGGCGAATACACATACGAGCACCATTCGAGCATTGTGTTTGAGGATGGGGAGCAAATCGAGTTTTTCTGTCCCATTTGTGGTTATGACCTTACTCTTGAGGGAGCCAATAACCTTGTAAAGGTTAAAATGCAGGTAGATGATAAGGAGGATTTTTGGGTTGTATTCTCGAAGAAGATAGGAGAACGTTGTACCTACAAAATTGCCGACGACGGAACTAAAGAGTCGTTTGGAGAGCATGCGGGCTTGCATGTCGATTTAATGAGCACAACTTTTTTAAAGTAAAACGCCATACGCTCAACCTATTCATTCGTATTATCTCCGTATAAAAAAAACACCCGCTCAGTTGCCTGAACGGGTGAGAGAAGTTATAGTTTAAAAAAATGAACCATTACTATTGCTCTTTAATACATCTAACGCTTACGGCATCTTCCCTACCCCCATCAGAGCCTAGCATATCAATGTATAGCACCTCCTGCGAATCGTGCGAAAGGTAGTAAACGGCGTTCCATGTAGCGCTAACCTGTGTGGCCGACCAGAACCATGCTTTTTGAGGGTCGCCTGAAGGAGTTCCGTAATAGTAGCCCGAAGCACCTTGATAACCAGCAGGGAATGCAGAGAATCCACTTTCGTTAGTAGCCCCTTCGTTGGGGAAATCCCACAGGCCTTCAAGCCCCATATCAACTGCCTTAAGCTTTCCTCCAGCCACGGTAATGCCTCCGAGAGTCTCGAAAAGCTCAGTCCAGTCGATGTCGTCGGGAAGCCTCCAACCAACGGGGCATATTCCGCGCGGATCGTTAATTACACCAAAGGAATATACCTTACCATAGTCATAGTCGTACTGGTCAATTAATGGGTGATTTGTATAGTAAGGTATATCTGGATCAGGAACACTTCCCGGTGGTATCCAGTTAATCGGGTCACCATTGGTATAGGTTGTAACATTGAGGTTTTTAGCCATCCATATTTGGTTGCCAATGGCAACCTCAGCGTATTGGGTTGGAGGGAAAGTTATGCTATCAATCCAAGCGCAATCCTGACCGCTCGATGATGTAAAATCTTTTGAATACTCCCAGGTTATTGTGTTAAAACCCGCAGGTATTTCATAGGAGAATTCTTGCCAGTCGTACTCACCCGATATGCTCATGTACTCTTCGCCATTAACCAGTAAACGGAGGTAATCGTAACCCTCTTCGGAGCTAATTTTTGCTAGGAAGGAGATATTTCCTCCAATGGTTTTAAAGATGATGCTTAACGAAGAGGCTTCGTTATCGTTAATGTCAGCAGACCGTGCGGAAAAAGTGCCTTGTGCTGCAATTTCGGAGTCAATAACCCAGCCAGGTTCACCTTGTACCCATTCATTGGCGAAGAATCCGCTTTCAAAATCTTCAAATGGAAGGCCGTTGCTGGCTGTAGTAAACGTAATCTGATTTCCGTAACCCGTTCCATCACCATTTGTAGCATAGGCTCGCAGGTAGTACTTTGTATTAGGCTGTAGACCTGTAATTTCGCTTGTAAATGTAGTATTTACGCTTTCAGTTGTTAACCCATCGTTTTCCGTTAAGGTGGGTTTTTCAAAAGTACTCCAAACCAGGCCAACTGTTAATACAGCGCTATTGCCCTCGTGGTTTATTTCACCGCCCGAGGTGGCCGAAATATCCGTAAGGTTAACGACTGAGTGTGTTTTTACAATTGGAAGCCCAGTATCCTTTATGCACCTAATGCTAAGAGCATCCTCAGCACTGTTTTGTATGTCGTAACCAAAGTTTTCAATTTGAGCATTGGGACTGTATGCACTTAGGGTTACGGATAAATTTTTATTAGGTTCGGCTGATGGACTATTAGACCAAAATGCAGCACCAAATGAATTTTGATTAAAATAGCCGAATGAGCTATATAAACCTGCAGGTTCAGCAGTAAAGCCGCTCTCGTTTGTAGCGCCCTCGTTTGGTGGCTCCCAAGTGCCAAAACCCGAATTGCCTGGGGTTTTCATTTTTTGTCCGGCAATGGCAGGGCCGCCAAGTTCAGCAAATAGTATGTCCCAATCCTCAATGTAAGGAAGCCTCCAGCCCGTAGGGCAAATACCTCGACTATCAGCTAGTACTGTGTATGAATAGAAGTTTCCGTGGTTAACAGCGTTTTCACCAGGCTCGGGGTTATATGTGTAATAATTTGTTATACCACCTGGTCCTTCTAAACCATCGAAATAGGTAATAGCCTCACCGTTGGTATATTGGGTTGATTCGAGATTTTGTGCCATCCATTCCTGATCGCCGATTTGAGTGGTAAAATATGAGTTTTCTTCACCATCAGAAATAATATCCTTATAGGTTTTCACCATTACAGCTTCGCTGTACTTTGTACCCACGCTGTTGCTTGCGTAGGCTTTCAGGTAGTAAAGGGTGTTAGGTTGAAGTCCAGAAAAGCTATGCGCATATGCTCCTAGCTCAATTATTGGATCGGAGAAATGATCGACGTTATCATCAATGGATACCTCAGGGTTAAGACCAACAACAAAACCACGAGCAGTAAGCGGATTTTCTGGGTTGCCGCCTTCGTCAGTAACTACAGAGCTAATGTTGATGGAGCTAATGGCTACATTGCTAAGGGTTGGTTCATTAACCATGGGAAGGCCCTGCCCCCAAATACAGCGAACGCTGTAGCCTTCGGTAATATAACCCGACTGTATGGTAGCAGATGTATTGTAGTAGTTTAATGAGAGTGCATAGTAGCTATCTGATTTCTCGTTACTTTTTTTGTCCTTTTTTGTTCCTTCGCCCACATCTTTTGTCCACCAAAATCCGTTTAAACCAATGCCATTAAACTCCTGTGAGTAGGCTATTCCAGCAGGTAGGCCAGTAAAACCGCTTTCGTTGGTTGCTTCGTTTGGCTGTTCCCACAAGCCCGTTCCGGCCTGGATAGTGCCAGTCGATTTTAGCTTTTTACCTGCAATTTCTTCTCCACCTAAAAAGTTGATAAGCTTTTCAAAGTCTGATTTTGATGGGATGTGCCAACCTGCAGGGCATAGATTATCGACAACCATTGTGTGCCCATTGTATGCTGCACCGTAAATAGTTTCGGGGTGAGGTGCGTAAGCTGGTACTCCCCATGCTTCCCAATCAGTGCCAATTGAGGTGCCATCGTTTAGCTTAGTTGTTTTAAGGTTTTCGCGCATCCAGCACTGATCGTTAATAACAATGGTTGCATACTCGTTGTTGTCAATATCCGTTAGGATACCGCAGTTTTCAAAATCGTTTGTAGTGAAAATTATTGTTTCGCTGTAGGTAGTACCGGCTTTGTTTGTGGCAAATGCTCTAACGTGATAGGTGGTGTTGGGGATTAGGGGGTTAATCTCTGCTTCGAAATTTGCTGTTGGCTCAAGCGTGATAATACCTTGGTTAATTTCTATGCTTGGAAGTGGATTGATACTCCAAACAAACCCTTTGCTTTGTATTGGAGCGCCACCGTTATCGGTAATGTTTGCAGCAACGTAAGCGGTTGTTGGATAAACTGCTTGGGGGTAGGGAAGGTAAACGCTTGGTTGGGTTACATCACTTTTTATGCATCGAACTGATAAACCGTTGAACTTTTGCTCTTCCGATACTAGAGCATTTACCATTTCATACTCTAGGCCAAATAGCATGGCAAAATCTTCAATACTCTCCTTTGACCACCACAGGCCGCTGTAGCCAAGAAGGTCATATATAAAATCGCCCATTGGGTTGTATACTCCTCCGGGAATGCCTGTGAAACCGCTGAAATTATTTGCCCCCGTGTTAGGTGATTCCCAACGTGGGTGAGGGTTAACACCAGCAGTGCGTCGCGATTTGAGGGTACCCCCTGCAATTTCGGTTCCTCCAAGGTTGTTTGTTAAAATATTCCAATCTTGGGCACTTGGTACTACCCATCCGGTTGGACATAGCCCTCGTGAATCGGCAGTTGCGTACCAATTGTAGAGCAGTCCATAGGCTTCAACCACTTCGGCATCGGTGCTAAGCTCGTCGATGGATGAGCTAGGGTATTGGGTAAATGCACCTAAAGTAGTATCAACCCATTCAAACTCTTCAAGTCCGGTTATTATTGGCGAACCATCTCTGTAATGTGTAACCTTTAAGTTCTGGGCCATCCAAATCTGGTTGCCTATCCTAACGGTGTTGTATGTATTCTCATCAATATCGGTTAGGGGAACAGTTCCAACGTTTCCGCCAACGGAGACGTTTTCATCTACCGATACATTTTCGTTCAGGTTTAGAGTTTGAGTGCGAATGTATGTAGTATCTTTATTAAGCCTTAGCCAATCAGTATATTCTTTACCTTGATCGCTAAGTCCGCCAACGGCAAATCCGCCACGGGTGCCTTTTAGTGCATTTTCGTTAATGTTAATTTTAACGCTGTCGGGGTGAATTATGAGGAAGTTTTGCGTACCTTTTCCCTGGTCGCTAAGCCCGCCAACGGCAAAACCACCCCTGTTACCTTTGGCCGTTTGTTTAATGTTGAATTGTACCTCATCGGGCACGATGTACATGTATTGTGGACCCTCGCTCTTTCCTTGATCGCTAAGTCCGCCAACAGCAAATCCGCCTCTACTTCCCTTTGTTTCATCGGGGCTAGCAACGTAGGCAACCACCCCCGATTCGTAAACAGCAAAAACGATTTCGTTATTCGAGTTGCGAACAACAAATATGGGTTCCTCAATTATTCGCCCTTCCTGCGCAGATACTTCTACTTTGTTCGGATCGACAAAAATTTGAGAGGTTGAAACCCATCCTTCGCCATTATGCCAAATAGTTTCACCTAAGGAGCCAAGCCCTTCAATCTCTGAATTTGTGTAAAGCGCATAGGGCACCGAAAGCAAAGGGCTAGTGTTGATAGTTGTAAAACTATTATCGCTGGGCAACTTTGCCTCTACCATAACTAGCAGCTGTTCGTGCCAGGGTATTGTTGAAAATTCGCCTTGGCTATCGATACTGCCAATCATTAGGTTGGCAATGCCCTTGGAGGTTGTGGTTGTGCTGTGCGTTTCGGTAAATACTGGGTTACCGCCTTGGGTTTCGGATAAAAGGGTAACTCGAATGTCAACCTGTTGGTTCGACATGATTGTTCCGTGCTCGGTTCGCAAGGCAACCTGTAGGTTAAAGTTCGAAACGCTCTGAGGGAAGGCAATTGTGATAGCTGCAAAAATCTGCACTAGGATGATGATGTATCTTTTCATGGTAAGTTTTTTTAGGGCGTTAATATATGCATAAACTTTAGGCAAGTTATGCTATTTGATGCTAATAATCAAAACAATATTTGGCTAAAATTATCTCTTATTAACCTTATTTTGACCAAATAGCCAATAGATTATGTGAAAAGGTTTACTTTTTTTGTAGTGAGAATGGCAGGGTGCCAACGGGCGAAATACCCTTAGGGCTCACCGAAACCTGAAAGGGAATAATTTCAACTCCATTTTGGTGGGCTTCAACCAAAAGCTTAGCGTATTCAGGATCGATGCTCCATGCAGGAGTAAACAGGCTTACGTCGGTTCGTTGAATTATGTATAGCATAACGGCTCGTATGCCCGATTCCTTAACCTTTATTAGCGTTTGTAAATGCTTTTGTCCGCGGGTAGTTTTTGCATCGGGGAATTGCGCTTCATCTCCCTCTTTTAGGGTAACATTCTTAACCTCAATGAAGCACTTTCCCTTTTTGCCTTCGGCAAAAATATCGAAACGGCTGTCGCCAAAGGTTACTTCGCGTTGTACTTTTTCATAACCCTCGAGGCCAGGTATAACGTTGTTTTTAATCCACTCGAGTGCAATTTTGTTTGGGTTCGATGTGTTAATGCCCACCCAGCCATTGTTTATGTATATCATTTCCCATGTAAACCTTGTTTTGCGCTTGGGATCGTTAACGGGCGAAAGGTAAACCTCGGCTCCCTCTTCAATGCAACTTTTCATCGACCCCGAGTTTGTGCAATGGGCTGTTACTATTTCGTTGTTGTCGAGTTTTACATCGGCAAGAAACCTCTTGTAACGCTTAATTAGACTGCCATGTGTAAGGGTTGTGGGGAAATGTATTGTCATTTAGTTTTATCCTTTCTCAATGTGAATGTATTTGTCGAATAGCGCCGATATTCCCTTTGGTTCTCCAATAATTGTAACTATATCGCCTTCGAGCAACAGGGTGTCGCCACGTGGGGTTAAAATCTGATCTTTGCGCTGAACCATGGCAACCAGCACATCCTGAGGGAACCTAATTTCCTTGAGCATTTTATTTATGAGATGATCGGTTGTTGAACTGGTTATTAGCTCAAGGGTAATGTACCTATCGTTATGAAGCATGTACTCTTTTATCTCGCGCTCGTTAGCAATCGAGCAGATATCATCAACAAACTGTTCTCTTTCAACAATGTCGATTAGGCGCGAGAGAATCCGTAGCTGTAGCTTTGGGTTATCGGTTCGGTTGAGTAGGAAAAAGAAAACCCTGATGTTATCTTCCGATGATATTTCACCTTTTTCAACAGGTTTCTCAACTCCTATCCTCGATGTAACAATATGGAGCATTGGCCGCTGTATGTTTTCCGATTTTCCATATAAAATGGAGACCCTTGGGATTACCAGCGCAGGATCGATATTGGTAACCTGTAAAAACTCGTTAACCAAGTTTTGGTGGTTGCACCCTTCAATTTTTGATGATAGTTCGGCCGAAACCCTGCTGACCAAATCTTTGAATGAAATGCGTTCATCCATAAGCCTTGTTATTTGAGCCTGAACAACCATTTCGTCAAAGGGGTCACCATCGCGAAGTCCTTTTTCTTTAAGAATAGACAGAAGCTCATTTTCAAGGCCTATATGCTGTTTTTGCCCTAAAAGGGCAAACCAGTGGTAGATCGCCCCTTCGCGCTTCACGTGCTTTCTTGCATAGTAAACGTACCAAATTATGGCTAACGAAATAACTCCAATGCTAAACATTGCTGGAGCCCAACCCATATAAACAATTAGAAAGAATGATGTAACTATTCCAAAAACCTGCATCCATGGGTAAAGTGGAGATTGATAGCCAGGGTCATAGGTTTCTATCCGACTATTGCGCATTACAATTACAGCAAAGTTTATGAGGATAAAAATAATAAGCTGAAATGCGCTGGCCATTTTGGCAATTCCTTCGGCACTAAGTGTTAGAATAAAAATAGCCATTATGCCAGATGTTACTAGTATTGAGTAGATTGGTGTTTTGAATCTTCCAATATAAGTGAAAAATGAAGGGACTACTTTATCTCTGCCCATAGCCAAAGGATATCTAGAGGCCGCCATAAGCCCACTGTTTCCTGTTGAGGCAAATGCAGCAATTGCAGCAGCAACAACTAATATACCTCCAACTTTAGGAGGGATCCATTTAAAAATGTTCTGTGATGCAGTCCAAACTGGTGTTAAATCTTTGTATAAATCCTCTGAAGGAATAGCTCCTACCATAATGAAAACTCCTCCAACATAGATTAGGGTTGTGACAACTAGTGAGAAAAGCATTCCCATTGGTATATTACGTTCGGGATTTTTAATTTCCTCGGCAACACTTGCTATTTTAGTTAATCCTAGGTAGGCTACAAAAACAAATCCAGCCGTTGAGAGAATCCCTTCAAAACCATTCTTAGCAAAAGGTGTATACTGATTTTGGAAAAGATCTCTGGCGCTATGGCTAAATAGTTCTCTTACTCCTTCAACCATAAATAGCACCATAACACCTATTAGAAAAAAAACTAAAAATCTTTGTAAACCAGTTGTTTTCTTGGCTCCAAGAATGTTTAGAATTGTAAAAAAAATAGTTAAAGCAATAGCCACCACTTTAATAGGCGTGTCAAAAAAGATGCTTGAATATGCCCCAATCCCTACCAAGGCAAAAGCGGTTTTTAGAACTAGTGATAAGTAAGTGCCAATACCACCTATTGCTCCCATCATAGGACCCAAACTCCTATCAAGCATAAAGTAGACACCACCGGCTCTTGGCATTGCTGTTGCTAATTCTGCAATGCTTATCATGGCTGGTAAAATAAGGAATGCTGCTATTAGATAAGATAGAAAGACAGATGGGCCAGTATAAAAAGCAGCCAACCCAGGGAGCAGAAAAAACCCAGAACTTATCATTGCCCCAGTGCTGAGGGCAAAAACATCAACTAACCCTAGTTCCTTGTTAAGCTTAGTGTTAAGTTTTAAGGCCATGCTGTAAAAATATTAAAAATAATTTAGCTCATACATTGGTTAACTAAAATAATGGAGCATTGTTTTTTTCGCATTAAATTTGGTTAAAACTAACAAGCATTGCTATTATCAAATAGCTGCAAACCAATTAATCCCTATCTTTACATTCAAGAAAAATTTAGGTAATGGCAAAAAAGAAGAAGAATAAGAAAGGCGAAGGGTTTAATAAGAATCTGCTCATCAAGTCGATTATGAGCATTTTCACCTCTAACCCATCACAAAGTTTGAACTACAAGCAGCTAGCAAAAGAGCTAGGAGCCAAAGATTCAACATCGAAGAGGCTAATAAATGAGGTGCTTTACGAGCTGGCCAATCAAGGGGCTTTGCAAGAAGTTTACCGAGGCAAGTTTATGCTTACCATGAAAACTGCCGCCATTGAGGGCGTAGTTGAAATGGAACGCGATGGCACCGCTTATGTGGTAACCGATGATAATCAGGAAGTTTTCGTTTCGGAATATAACCTTAACCATGCTCTTCATGGCGATAGGGTAAAGGTGGCCTTAACGCCAAAGCGACGTAGAAAACGCATGGAAGCCGAGGTGATTGAGGTTGTCGAGCGTGCTAAGCGAACCTTTGTTGGATTAATTGAGGTTGAGCGCAATTACGCTTTTGTGATAACCGATAACAAGCTAATGCCCTACGATATTTTTATACCCAAGGACGGGTTAGGCAAGGCAAAGAACGGCCAAAAGGTTATAGCACAAATAACCGATTGGCCCAAGAACACCAAAAACCCAATGGGTGAAATTATTGAGGTAATCGGAAATCCTGGTGTTCACGAGGTTGAAATGCATGCCATACTTGCCGAGTTTGAGCTTCCCTATCGTTTCCCTGAGGAGCTCGATCGGTTTGCCGAAAAAATTTCAGAAAAAATCACAACGGCTGATGTTAAAGAACGACGCGATTTTAGAGGCGTACCAACCTTTACCATTGATCCAGCCGATGCAAAAGATTTTGACGATGCCCTTTCGCTTCGCAAAATTGATGACAATACCATTGAGGTTGGTGTGCACATTGCCGATGTTACGCACTACGTAAAACCGGGATCGCCAATTGATAGTGAGGCAATTGAACGCGCTACATCTGTTTATCTTGTCGACAGGTGCGTTCCTATGCTGCCCGAAAGGCTTTCAAACTTTATTTGCTCGCTGCGACCCAATGAGGAAAAACTCTGTTTCTCAGCAGTATTTGAGATGGATCTCAACGGAAACGTACAAAAAGAATGGTTTGGCCGAACGGTTATCCTATCGCAACAACGATTTGCCTACGAGGAAGCTCAAAAGATAATTGAAACGGGCAAGGGCGAAATGCAGGACGAAATACTCACCCTTAATGCCATTGCACAAATACTCCGTCAGAAAAGGTTAAAGGCCGGGGCAATAAATTTTGACAGGGTTGAGGTTAAGTTCGATCTTGATGAGGCAGGAAAGCCACTTGGCGTTTTCTTTAAGGAGCAAAAAGAGGCTAATCAGCTTATTGAAGAGTTTATGCTGCTTGCCAACAAAAAGGTTGCTGAGTTTATTGGCATTACAAAGGAAAAGCAACGGGCAAAGCCCTTTGTTTATCGTATACACGATAAGCCTAACCCCGAAAAGTTCGATACCTTCCGTAGCTTTATCACCCGCTTTGGCTATAATATCGAAGGTGGAACCGATAAGCAAATTGGCAAATCGCTTAATAAGCTACTGTTGGAGGTTAAAGGGAAAAAAGAGCAAAACCTTATTGAAACGCTTGCCCTAAGGTCGATGGCAAAAGCGCGATACTCAGCCAATAACATTGGCCATTACGGTTTAGGGTTTCCGCACTATACGCACTTTACCTCGCCCATTAGGCGTTATCCCGATATGATGGTTCATCGGCTTTTGGCGCATTACCTCGATGGAGGTGCTCCTAAAAATGAAGACGAGCTGGAGCGTCTTTGTAAGCACTCAACCGACATGGAGATTAAGGCAACTGATGCCGAACGCGCATCAATAAAGTATAAGCAGGTTGAGTTTATGTCCGATAAAATTGGGCAACATTTTAGCGGTGTGATAAGCGGGGTAACCAGCTTCGGTTTGTTTGTTGAGCTAATCGACTCAAAATGCGAAGGACTTGTTGCAATTCGCGATTTGGATGACGACTACTACGAGTTTGACGAGGATAGCTACTGCTTGGTTGGAAGGCAAACCGATAAAAAATATCAGCTAGGCGATGAGCTAACCGTTGAGGTGTGGCGAACAAACCTCTCCAAAAAGCAGCTCGACTTTAAGCTAATTAATCAGGATGAGCCCAATTTGAATAAAGCCCCAAGGGCAAAGTCAAATTATCGTAAGCCCAAACGACGTTAGCAAACTAAACGTTCAGCCCAGTAAGTAATCAAATATGTTAAACTAAAAATAACTTAACCTAATTGCAATAACATAACAGTATTTAAAGATGAGAACAAAACATTTCCTAATTAGCTTTTTAAGCGTTTTCTTTTTATTATCAACAAACAGTTACAAAAGCTATTCTGCAGAGGGTGATGAGCATAAGCTCTCAATAACCCAGTACACTCTCGATAATGGATTAACCGTTATCCTAAATCAGGATAATTCCCGACCCGAAGTTTTTGGAGTGGTGGCCGTTAGGGCAGGGGGTAAAAATGACCCTTCCGATGCAACCGGACTTGCACACTACATGGAACATATGCTATTTAAGGGAACACAGGAACTCGGCACAAGAGACTGGGAAAAGGAAAAACCTCATATCGATCGGATTTTTGAGCTTTACGAACAGCTTGCACAGGCTCCAACCCCCGAGGAGAAAGAGCGGATTCAGCTGTTAATAAACGAAGAGTCGCACAAAGCCTCCGAGTATGCCATTCCCAATGAGCTTAGCAATTTAATAAATAGCATGGGCGGTACTCGGTTAAACGCTGGCACTGGCCCCGATTACACAATTTATTACAACAAATTCCCAGCAAGCCAAATTTATAAGTGGATCGATTTGTACGCTCATAGGTTTTTAAACCCCGTATTCAGGAGTTTTCAGGCCGAACTGGAGGTGGTTTACGAGGAAAAGAACATGTATAGCGATCAGTTTCAATCGCGCCTATTTGAAGAGTTTCAGAAGTATTTCTTTAAGAATCACCCATACGGGCAGCAGCCGCTCATTGGAACAATTGAGCACCTGAAAAATCCATCGCTAAAGCGCATGTTCGAGTTTTACCAAAACTACTATGTTGCCAATAACATGGTGCTTGTGTTAGCTGGCGATTTTAATCCCGATGAGGTAAAACCTCTTATAGAAGAGAAATTTGGCGTTTGGCCTACAGCCGAGGTGCCCGAGCAAAAGGTTTATAGCGAAGAGCCCTTTAATGGACGTGAGCTAATAGAGGCAAGGCTTAGCCCAATTAAACTTGGGCTAGTTGGCTACCGAACCATAACCCAAAGCCACGAAGATTACATTCCATTGGAGGTTGCCATGTCGTTGCTTAATAATCAGAACCAGACTGGCTTACTCGATAAGCTGATGATTGACGGAAAGGTTTTAGCGGCTCAAATGCTCGCGTTACCCTACAACGACCATGGCGCCGGAATAGTGCTATTTGTACCCAAAATTGTAGGACAAAAGCTTCCCGAGGCTGAAGAACTTGTGCTAAACGAAGTTAAGCGCTTGGCCAAAGGCGATTTTGAGGATTGGATGATTGAGGCCGTTAAACAGCGCATGTATATCGATCATCAAAAATCACTTGAAAGCATCGAAAACCGGGCAACCATGCTTGCCGGAGCCTACACTTCAGGGCAGGATATCGATGACATCCTCGATTACCCTAACAAAGTTATGGCGGTTACAAAAGAGGATATTATAAGAGTTGCTGGCAAGTATTTCGGTGAAAACTATTTGGTGCTTCACTCCAAAATGGGATTCCCTAAAAAGGAGAAGATTGAGAAACCTGGATTTAAGCCCCTACAAGCGAATACAAATGCAAAGTCGGATTATGCAAAGCATTTCGAAACACTCCCATCTCGTCGTGCTCACATTATTCCAATTGACTTTAGTAAAGATATTACAACCCAGAAAATATCTAACGGAGTTAGCCTAAAGCATGTAAACAATAGCGTTAACGATATTTTCACTATGCTAATTAAGTATGAGGTTGGTAATCATCATATCGATATGCTTGAGTATGCAACCATGCTTATGGATATGGCTGGAACAGCCAACAAAAAGGTAGATGAGGTAAAAAAGGCGTTTGCAAAAATTGGTTGCTCGTATAGCATTTGGAGCGACGATAGCTATACCTTTGTTGAGGTTGAAGGAATTGAAGAGAACCTTCCCCTGGCCATTGAGCTTTTAAACGAGTTGCTAACCGTGCCAGTAATCGATCAGGATAAGGTAAAAATTGTTTACGACAATGAGAAAACTGGCAGAAAGATTGAACGTTCGGAGCCCGATAATGTGGCCTCAGCACTTTTCGATTATATGCTATACGCCGAAAAATCGAAGAGCCTTGATAGGTTAACCCTAAAGGAGGTAAAAAAACTTAATGCCGATGATTTAACCAGTGCATTTGTTAAAGCTACGCAGCATACGGCTAGCATTCACTATGTGGGTAAGCTAAACCCCGAAATGGTGCAAACGCTTATTAGCACAGGGCTTACCTTTGCTCCCGCTCCATTAGAGGTGGAAACTCCTGTGGTTATGCCAACACGTGAGTTTGCCGAAAACTCCATATACTTTGTAAATAAGAAGAAAGCTCGTCAGAGTAAAATTTTCCTATTTGCTAATGGCGATAGCTACGATAAGTCAATCGATCCATACATGAATGCGTTTAACGAGTACTTTGGAGGAGGTTTCTCTGGCTTGGTTCTACAGGAAATTCGTGAGTACCGTTCGCTTGCATATGGAGCAGGAGGTGGATTCCGTAAGCCTGCTGTAAAGGGTAAGCCATTCTCGTTTAGGGGTTATCTCTCAACTCAGGCAGATAAATCGCTCATTGCCATCGAAACGTACGATAGCCTGATAAGAGTTATGCCCCAAAAGCCCGAACGAATGGATATGATTAAGGACTATTTGGTACTGTCAGCCGAAACGAATCGCCCCAATTTCCGAAACCTAAGCCAAACTGTTGACTACTGGAAACGAGTTGGCTACAATACCGATCCGTTTTTAACCCTTCAGCCAGCATACAATGAGCTTACTTGGGAAAATCTAATCGATTTTTACAATAAGCATATGGCTACTAAGCCAGTGGCCATTGCAATAGTTGGCGACAAGCGGAAAATCGATTTAAAGGAGCTAAGCAAATACGGTACGATTATTAAGGTTAAGGAGAGGGCACTCTTCTCAAAGTAATGTATTTATAAATACAAGTTCGAGTATAATATAAAAAAGGGAGCACGTTTTTTCGTGCTCCCTTTTTTTAAAGTGGGTAATTCAAATCTTTATTCTACAACAAGCTTAAGCACTTTGTTTAGCTTGTTACCCGAGCTAATGCTAACGATATAAAGCCCCGACTTAAGCGATGAAATATTAAGCGGATGAATATGCGATAGGTTAGCAGGTGTAAACTTATTATGCATTACTGTTCGACCAGTAATATCCATGACGGTAAGGGTTACCTCAGAAATTGCAGGCAACGAAATGTCAATGTTAGTGAAACTTTCGGCTGGGTTTGGATACATTTTTACATTGAATCCGCTAGTAGGATCAACTGGAACACTTGTTACGCTATAACTGCCCTGCTGAAACCCTGAGGTTACCATTATACCTGCTGTTTCGTTTACCCATGTTTCAATCACAGGCTCGCCTAATGTCCAGCTAATGCTAAAGTTTGATGCTGTATGGTAGCCACCAGCTGTTGCAACTACCTCAAGTATGCTGGTTGTTTGTCCAAAGCTTAGCGAAGTGGCTAATGCTAGAGATGCTATGAGTATTAATTTTTTCATAATCAATGTATTGTAGGTTATTCTATCTGGTGTTTTCCTTGAGCAAGTTACTGCAAATTATTCCAAACTCGAGGATATTTTTATAAAAATAATACATTTGTGAAATTGAAGTCAACTTTTACGATTCTTTTTTTGCAACTTTTACACTAAAGTATACATAAAGTTGTTATAAGTTACATTTTTAACTATAAGATTATTAGCATGATTAATTTAAAAGGGAAAGTTAAGGAGCTAAACGAGACACTACATGGAAAATCGCCCACTGAGGTAATATCGCATTGTTTAAATTTGTTTAATAATAAAATTGCCCTATCAACAAGCATGGGTATTGAGGATCAGGTGCTAACCCAAATGCTGGCTTCCATAAATAAAGATGCAAATATCTTTACCCTCGATACAGGAAGGCTTTTTCCCGAAACATACGATTTAATTGAGAGAACGAGCAGTAAGTATGGAATAAACATTAAGGTGTACTTCCCTAACAGCACCGAGGTTGAAGAGATGGTTAACAAAAAGGGGATAAACCTTTTTTACTATAGCGTTGAGAACAGGAAAGAGTGTTGTGGAAATCGTAAAATTAAGCCTTTGCAAAGAGCTTTTGTCAACCTCGACGCATGGATTTGCGGCCTTAGGCGCGACCAGTCGGTTACTCGTGCCGATATGCAGCTGGTTGAGTGGGATGAGAACAATGGTCTAATTAAAATTAATCCGTTAATCGATTGGACCGAGGAAGAGGTTTGGAGTTATGCTCGCGAGCATGGTATTCCTTACAATGTGCTTCACGACAAAGGTTTCCCAAGTATTGGATGCCAACCTTGTACACGTGCAATTGAACCCGGTGAAGATGTTCGAGCAGGACGATGGTGGTGGGAAAACCCAGATACAAAAGAGTGCGGGTTGCACAAAAGGTAGTGTTGCTTGATCTTTTGCCCTATTATTAAGGTTTAAATTACTAATGGGTTATCTTCGTTTGTATTTAGCTATCGAGATTACCAATTGTAGAGTTTTGGTAATCTCGATAGCTAATTTTTTCATTAAAGAATTATTGGCTATTTCAGGTCGAACCTGTCAGCATTCATAACCTTAACCCATGCTTTAACGAAGTCAATAACAAATTTTTCCTTGTTATCATCTTGCGCATAAAATTCAGCATACGAACGCAACACCGAATTTGAGCCAAACACTAAGTCCACACGAGTTGCAGTCCATTTTACCTTTCCTGTTTTTCTATCAACAATGTTGTATAGATTATCGGAAACTGGCACCCACGAATAGTTCATGTCAGTTAGGTTTACAAAGAAGTCGTTAGTAAGTAAACCTTCCCTTTCGGTAAATACGCCGTGTTTGGTTCCGCCATGGTTTGTTCCTAGTACACGCATACCGCCCATAAGAACTGTCATTTCTGGAGCAGTAAGTCCCATTAGCTGTGTTCGGTCAAGCATTAGTTCCTCGGGTTGAACAGAATAATCTTTCTTGAGCCAATTTCGATAGCCATCGTGTATTGGTTCTAGTACGTCGAACGATTCTTCATCGGTCATTTCAGGAGTAGCATCACCTCTGCCTGGGCTAAACGGAACTTTAACATCAACTCCAGCCTCCTTGGCCGCTTTTTCAACGGCTGCACTTCCGCCGAGGACAATTAAGTCGGCAATGCTCACCTTTTTTTCAAGGCTTTGCTGTAATTCCACAAGTTTATCCAAAACCTTTTTCAACCTTGGAGGTTCGTTTCCTTCCCAGTCTTTCTGCGGAGCCAATCGAATTCGCGCGCCATTTGCCCCACCTCTATAATCAGACCCTCTAAAGGTTCTTGTGCTATCCCAAGCAGTATTTATTAGTTCGGTGTTCGACAAGCCGCAGTTAAGAAGTTTTTTCTTCAGATCGACAATTTCCGAGTCGGATAACGTGTAGCCAACGGCTGGGATGGGATCTTGCCAAATTAGATCTTCCTTGGGCACATCGGGGCCAAGATATCTACTTTTAGGGCCTAAATCGCGATGGGTGAGTTTAAACCATGCCCTTGCAAATACATCGGCAAAGTACTCAGGGTCGTTATGGAATTTTTCGGCAATCTTTCGGTACTCAGGATCCATCTTCAGGGCCATATCGGCATCGGTCATCATGGGGTTTCTTCGTACACCAGGCACGTGAGCATCAAAAGGCTTGTCCTCCTCTTTAATGTTAATTGGTTCCCATTGCCATGCGCCTGCTGGGCTTTTTTTTAGTTCCCAATCGTAGCTTAGCAATAGGTGGAAATAGGTGTGATTCCAACGATCGGGTGTGGTGGTCCAAGCCCCTTCCAAACCGCTACTTACAGTGTGCTCTGCATTTCCCTTTCCTTGCGGGTTTTTCCAGCCAAATCCTTGCTCTTCTATCCCCGCATTTTCGGGATCGGGGCCTAAAATCGAAGCATCGCCATTCCCATGTGTTTTACCAATGGTATGGCCACCTGCTGTAAGCGCAACGGTTTCTTCGTCGTTCATTGCCATGCGCTTAAATGTCATTCTTACGTCCTGAGCGGTACGTAAGGGGTCGGGCTTACCATCAACCCCTTCGGGGTTAACGTAAATAAGTCCCATTTGAACTGCTGCCAAAGGGTTTTCTAGCGATTCACGGTCTTTGTCATCCGAGTATCGGCTTTTTGTAGGAGCAAGCCATTCTTTTTCGCCACCCCAGTATATATCTTTTTCAGGATGCCAAATATCAGCTCTGCCACCACCAAAACCAAAGGTTTTAAAGCCCATTGATTCGTATGCCATGTTACCGGCAAGGATAAAAAGGTCGGCCCACGATAATCTGTTTCCGTACTTCTTTTTTATGGGCCAAAGTAGTCGACGAGCCTTATCGAGGTTCACATTATCGGGCCAGCTGTTTAGCGGAGCAAATCTCTGATTCCCGGTGTTGCTACCGCCACGTCCGTCGGCAGTTCGGTAGGTGCCAGCGCTATGCCATGCCATACGTACCATTAGACCTCCATAGTGACCCCAGTCGGCTGGCCACCAATCCTTACTTTCGGTCATAAGCTTTTTTAGGTCGGATTTTACGGCTTCAAGGTCAAGTTTTTTAAACTCATCGCGATAGCAAAACTCATTGCCATTTGGGTTAGTCTTCGTATCGTGCTGGTGCAGTATGTCTAAATTGAGCGCATTGGGCCACCAGCTCATAACCGACATGTTTGTGTTTGTATTTGCACCATGCATTACTGGGCATTTCCCTTTTTTTTGATTGTTCATCATATTATGGTTTTTGTTGTTTGTAGCAACTTTATATTGTATAAACTCACTAAATGTAAATTGTTTAATCCAAATAATCAATATAAATAAAGGATCATTGTGACGGAAAATATCCCTAGTGCAGATTGACGCTTGTGGGAAATATTATAAATGGAAGGAGTGAGGCTATTTGAGTATGCCTAGAAAAAGAGAACTTTTATTTGAATTTGGCTATAAAAAAAGACCCCTTGTAAAACAAGGAGTCTAACATTGGTTGAGGTCTCGAGCGGATTCGAACCGCTGTACGTGGTTTTGCAGACCACTGCCTAGCCACTCGGCCACGAGACCATTTGTGGTTTGTGGGGGCAAAGATACAAAAAAATCAATAACGCAAAACCTCTTTAGCTAAAATGAAGCGGCCTTTTGTTATGGCTCTTAGTGATGGTGGTTGCAAAGGACTGTAAGCAATCGGGGCAAAGGCATCCGCTATAATTGGTTGCCAACTCTTTTAGCGTTTCGTTTGTTAGCGTGTACTCTTTACACCAACAGGTTTTGTTCGAGTCGCAATAGCAATCGAATATTGAGCCGCATTTTGGACAGCGCTTAAAGCGAATTATTCCCATTATCGTTTGCGCGATAGCGTAACGCTAACTCTATCCATTTTTCCGCCCATAGGTGGGTTAAGCTTCGATACTTTCACCCATGCTTCCTCAAGGAGAGGGAGGTTACTGAATAGCGAATTTAGTATCCGTTCGCAAACGTGCTCAAGCAGATGCGAGGGAATACCCATTTGGTCTTTAATCAGATTGTAGGCATGCTGGTAGTTTAGCGCATCGGTAATTTTATCGGTTTTGGAGGCAACCATTGACGAAGTGCTAAGCTTTACGTTTACCACAAAATGATTACCAACAACCTGCTCTTCGCGATAACAGCCGTGGTAGCCAAAAAACTCTAGATTTTCAAGTTCAATCGAAGTCATTTTTTTGTTATTATTTATTGAGCAAAAAAAGTGATTTTATTTTAATTGTACGGCAAAATAGGGGTAATTATACAACACCTAAAACCAAAAATCGGCCACAAAAAAATGGGTTATAAATCAAAATATTAGCCGCAAATTCATAATTTTGCCGATCTGAACTTAAAGCAAAGCAAATGGAAAAGGAGAACATTAACATTACCCCATCCGATGATAAGGCTCGCAATTTTCTTGAGGAGATTATAGAGAAGGATATTAAAAGCGGAAAGCACGAAGGGCGCGTTTTAACCCGTTTCCCTCCGGAGCCAAATGGGTATCTGCACATTGGTCATGCAAAATCTATTTGCTTAAACTTTGGGCTTGCCAAAAAGTATGGAGGAAAAACTAACCTAAGGTTCGACGATACAAATCCAACCAAAGAGGATGTTGAATATGTAGATTCAATTAAAGAAGATATAAAGTGGCTTGGCTTTCAGTGGGCCGATGAGCTTTACGCATCCGATTATTTTGAGCAGCTCTATGCCTGGGCTCAAAAGCTAATTGAGATGGGACTGGCCTATGTTGATGATCAAACGCAGGAAGAAATTCGCCTTGGAAGGGGCACGGTTACTCAGCCAGGAAAGGAGAGTCCCTACCGAAATCGAAGTGCTGAAGAGAATCTGGATTTGTTTGCCCGTATGCGTGCTGGTGAGTTCGCTGATGGGAGCAGGGTACTAAGGGCCAAGATAGATATGGCACACCCCAATATGCTAATGCGCGACCCCATACTTTATCGAATAATTCATGCTCATCACCACCGAACAGGCGACAGCTGGTGTATTTACCCAATGTACGACTATGCCCATGGGCAAAGCGATTCCATTGAAAAGATTACCCACTCCATTTGTACGCTCGAATTTGATGTGCACCGCCCATTATACGATTGGTTTATTGAGAAGCTGGAGATTTTCCCTTCGAAGCAGTATGAGTTTGCCCGTTTAAACCTAACCTATACGGTTATGAGCAAGCGTAAGCTTTTACAGCTTGTGCAAGAGGGTTTTGTTAGTGGATGGGACGATCCGCGCATGCCAACTATTTGTGGCCTAAGGCGCAGGGGCTACACGCCTGAATCGGTTAGAACTTTTGCCGAAAGGGTTGGTGTTGCTAAGCGCGATAACGTTATCGACCTATCGCTTTTGGAGTTTTGCGTTCGCGAGGATTTGAACAAAAAGGCGCAGCGCCGAATGGCTGTGCTTAATCCAATAAAAGTAGTTATCACAAATTATCCTGAAGATAAGGTTGAGGAGATAAATGCCGTAAATAATCCCGAAGATGAAACCGCTGGTAAGAGGGCAATACCTTTTAGCCGAGAGGTTTACATAGAGCGTGACGATTTTATGGAGGATCCACCCAAAAAGTTTTTCCGCTTAAAACCCGACGGCGAGGTGCGTCTGCGTTATGCATATCTTATAAAATGCAACGAGGTTATTAAGGATGATAATGGTGAGGTTGTAGAGCTGCGTTGCACCTACGATCCTGAGTCGGCTGGTGGAACATCATCCGATGGCCGCAAGGTGAAGGGTGTAATTCATTGGGTTTCGGCCAAGCACGCTGTGCCTGCCGAGGTTCGTCTTTTCGACCGCTTGTTCCAGAACGAGGATCCTGACGATGTACCCGAGGGAACCGACTGGAAAACTGGTTTGAATCCCGAGTCGCTTAAAGTTGTTAAAGGATATGTTGAGCCAGCATTGCATAATGCAGAACCATTAGATAGATTTCAGTTTGAGCGTTTGGGCTACTTTAGCGTCGATTACGACAGTAAACCCAATGGCCTTGTGTTTAACCGCACGGCAACGCTTAAGGATACTTGGGCTAAGATATCTGCAAAGTAATTAGTACAGCATTCCTAGCATCCATACTGGGATGCGCTTATCGCTGCCAACCTCTATGCCATCAACCAGTGTGAGGGTATTGGGGTTTTCGCGTAATTTTTTGGGGACTTTTTTGATGGTTTCAAAGCCCAAAAGTATATCTCCATCAACCTCAATGGCATCGTACTTCGATAGCCTAAGCTCATGGTTGTTTAGCAGCTGGTTAACGGCAAACGTTTTAAGCAAAGCATTTCGGTTTGTATGGTTTCCGCCTAGCAAAACGCTCATATTTGGGTTGGCCATGTAAACCTGCTCGGGTTTTTGCAGAATGCTTATTGCGCTACCAGATGGGTACAGAAGGTTTATTAGCTTTGCCTTTTCCATGTGAAAAAGGTAGCCGATAAGCGTATTTCTATGCAAGTTGGCTCGATTGCTTATGCTAACAAGGTTTGGTTTAAAAGGAGCATTTTGTAAAAAATGACCCATAAGCTGTTTCAGCTTAAAGCTATTTCTCGAGTCGTACCCTTCAATATTTAGCATGTCCTCTTCAATGGTACCTATAACGAAGCGTTCAATGCTTTGCCTTACCTCTTCAACGCTGCTAACCCTTAGTGGATAGGCGCCCTGAGTGAGATACTTATCGAAAAGGGGCAGTATTTTTACATCGCTTGGGATGCTTCTGCTTATGTCAATGTGGTTTTTTGCTATTTCGCTTAACAATAAAGGTTTAAGCGTAATAACGCCTTGTGATATTAGGTATTCTCTAAACGAAAGATTGTTTATATGATGTATTGTTGCTCGTTGGCTAAGGTTGGCGTAGTGCTTCAGCATGTCAATTGTTGATGAGCCAGCGAATACAATTTGTAGATTTGGATAGGTTTCGTATATGGTTTTTATGTGCTCGCTCCACTGAGGGTGCTTGTGAACATCATCTATAAAAATACGCTCGCCTCCCATTGAGTAAAATTTTCCGACCATACTATTCAGGCTGTTATTGACAAAGCCAATATCGTTAAGGTTAATGTATATGGCTTTTGGGTCGAAACCGTGTAACTGCTTTAGTGCCTGTAGTAGCAGGGTTGTTTTCCCTACACCTCTTGGCCCAATAAAGCCGATTAGGCGTGAACTCCATTTGATACTATCGGTTATCGATCGTGAAAACTGTGTGGGCGTTGAGCTAATAAGATGATTTGATTTTGACCTTTCCTGTTCCATTGCTGAATAGTTTAAGCAAATATATACATATTATGCATTCAAGTCAATTCAAAATCAATATAAAATGTGTGGTTAGACCATTTTTTTAGAGGGTTACGAAGCTTTTATCTTGGCCATATCGGCTTTAAGCAGTAAGTTAATTCTGTTTACTTCGGCCTCAATTATGGCCAAAGTTTCAGCCAATTCATTAGCATTG
>CAZGQZ010000005.1:0-7569 GCA_964527985.1 uncultured Rikenellaceae bacterium
TCCGCAGCATACGAAAGATCGTTAACCGCATTTATTGCCAAGCGATGGCTTGCTTTCCCAATAATAGTTGGAGCACTTGCAATTATTCTGGGGTTAGGCGCACTTATTCCATCGGAATTAGCTCCGCTTGAGGATAAAAGTAGGTTGCGAATTATGTCAACTGCGCCCGAGGGAACATCGTTTGAGGTTATGGATGAGTACATAAGCAATATTGTTAGCTTTATTGATACCATGCCAGAGCGAAGATCGATTATTGCATTGGCATCGCCTGGTTGGACAGGTTCGCGAAATACAGGTTTTGTGAATATGATTCTAACTGAGCCAAACGAGCGAAAAAAATCGCAGCAGCAGCTAGCCGACGAGGTTCAGGCTTTTTTAAACACGCAAACTCTAGCCCGTTCGTTTGTTACGCAAGATCAAACCATTAGGGCTGGCCGAGGAGGAGGACTGCCTGTGCAGTTTGTGGTTCAGGCACCAAACTTTGAGAAGCTGAAGGAGATTGTCCCATTTTTTTTGCGCAAAGCGCAAGACGATCCTCGCTTTCAGGTTGTTGATGTTGATTTAAAGTTTAACAAACCTGAGCTACGCGTGGCAATTGATCGCGACAAAGCTCGTACATCGGGAGTTACCGTTCGTGATATTGCCGAAGCGCTTCAGCTCTACTTCTCGGGTTCTCGCTATGGCTTCTTCATTTTTAATGGTAAGCAGTATCAGGTAATTGGCCAGGCTGAGCGCCATTATCGCGACGACCCAGCCGATATAACCAGCATTCAGGTACGTAACGATAAGGGAAATTTGGTTGAGCTAGGAAATCTTATCACCATTACCGAAGAGAGCACACCACCCCAGAGGTACAGGTACAACAGGTATGTATCGGCAACGTTTAGAGCAGCACCTGCCCCAGGAGTTGCCCTAGGTGAAGGGATTGAGGCTATGCGTGAAATATCGCAAGAGGTGCTCGACGATACTTTTGCAACAACCCTAACTGGAATTTCGCAACAGTTTCAGGAGAGTTCGGGTAGCTTATACTTTGCCTTTGTTTTTGCTCTAATACTAGTTTACCTTGTGCTTGCTGCACAATTTGAGAGTTTCAGAGATCCGCTAATTATTATGTTCACCGTTCCACTTGCCCTAGCCGGTGCAATACTATCGCTATACATAATGGGGCAAACCATGAATATTTTTAGCCAAATAGGTATTATTGTGCTTATTGGTATTGTTACAAAGAATGGTATTCTGATTGTTGAGTTTGCCAATCAGAAAAAGATTAAGGGATACGAGAAAACTCCAGCTGTTATTGAGGCAGCAGGGCAAAGGCTTCGTCCAATTTTAATGACCAGCCTTGCCACAATTTTTGGGGCATTGCCAATTGCCATTGCTCTTGGTTCGGCTTCAACAAGCCGTATTCCAATGGGTATTACAATTATAGGAGGGCTTTTGCTTTCGTTGGGTTTAACACTTTACATCATCCCTGCAATGTACAGCTACATTTCTAGTAAAAAACCAAACATAATCCACAATGAAGAGGAGTAGTTTTATGTCCCTTTTGGCAGTTATGCTATTGCCTTTTGTGGCTAACTCACAAGATTTACTTACGCTCGAAGAGGCCATTCGTATTGGGCTTGAGAATAGCTTCTCGATTAGAATCGCACGGAATGAGGTTGATATTGCTCGCAACAATAATACGGCTGGCAACGCTGGCCTGTTGCCTCGCCTCGATGTTAATGTGAACCACAATAACACTTTTCAGAATAGGCAGTTTGAGTTTGAAAATGATGAGTCTCAAACCGACAAGGGGTACAATACTCATAGTCTCACATCGGGTGCTCAGCTTGCCTGGACGCTCTTCGATGGTTTTGCCATGTTTATTCGTAAGGAGAAGTTAGACATTTACCAGCAGCAAAGCGATTTGCAGCTGCGTTTAGCTGTAGAAAATACCGTTGCCGATATTGTTTATACATACTACAGCATAGCGTTTAACGAGAATTTGTGTAAGTCGTATAAAGATTTAATGGAACTATCGCAACAAAGGTTAGCAATTGCTCGTGAAAAATCGGATATTGGTGTGGGGTACGAACTTCAGGAGCTACAATCGGAAGTTGATTTCAGGGCAGATAGCGCCAGATATATTCAGCAAGCAAGCTATCTAATTAACTTAAAGGCCGACTTAAATCGGTTGTTGGCGCGTCAGCCAAACGTTAAGTTTTCTGTAAACAAGGCTATTCCAGTGCCACATACAGAGTTGTCAACCGATATTTATTTAAAAATTAGGGAGCTAAACCCCAGTTTGCTAATTGCTCGCTTACAAGCACAAGTGGCCGAGCTAGAGGTAAACGAAGCAAAAGCATCACGCTACCCAACTGTTAACCTATTGGGTGCCTACAATTTTTCGCGGGTTGGTACTCCAAGCGGTCAAACCCAAATGAGCCTAATACATGGCCCTGCAGTGGGCATTGGCGCATCTATTACTCTTTTCAACGGATATAATGCTAACCGAAGGATTAAAAATGCAGCAATTGCTGCTCAAAATGTAACGCTTAGTCAGGAAGAACTCGATCTCAATTTGCAAAGCAGAGCTTTTCAGCTGGTGAATAACTTAAATCAGGCTATCGAACTAATTTTAGTTGAGGAAAAATCGGTGATGTTGGCGCAACGTAATGCCGAAGCAGCATGGGAGAAATATCAGCTTGGCGCAATTTCCGATATTGAGCTACGCGAAAGCCAAAATAAGCTGCTCGATGCGCAAACTCGTTTAATATCGGCACAAATGACAGCTCAGGTTGCCGCTATCGAAATAAAAACACTAACCGGCAATTTAAGTAGCGTTATCCATTAGTCTGTCGGCTCGTTGATTGCTTTGTTTTTACTAACTTAGCAAATAATACCCAAAACCATGCAACCAATGCTTAAGAATAAAACAGTACTTGTGGCTGGTGCTAGCCAGGGGTTAGGCTATGCCATTGCAAATGCCTCGGCACATGAGGGAGCCAACGTATTTATTGGAAGCCGCGACGAGGAAAAGCTCAAAATGTCGGCCATGCTAATTGCTAAGGAAAGCGGTGCCGATGTGCGCTATGGCTTATTAGATGTTACAAAACCCGAGGTCATTAAAAATTGGGTTGCTAAAGCAATTAGTGAGTTTGGTGGCATAGATGGTTTAGTTGTAAATGCGGGTGGTCCGCCTGCCGGAATGTTCGATACGTTTAGCGATAGTGATTGGCAAGCAGCTTTTGACCTAAACCTGATGAGTGCTGTTAGGTTAATTCGCGAGGTACTACCTACCATGCGAAAAGCATCGAAAGGGAGCATAGTTACCATTACTTCGGTTTCGGTAAAAGAACCCATTGATATGCTATTGCTTTCAAACGTTTTTCGTTCGGGGGTAACCAGCTTGGCCAAAAGTTTATCGCGCGATTTAGCATCGTACAACATACGAATAAACAATATCTTACCAGGTAGGCTCGATACTGAAAGGGTTAAACACCTCGATGGTGTAATTGCCGAGAGTAAAGGCATAAGCGTTAACGAGGTGAGATCGTCATTTCAAGAGCAAATACCGCTTTCGCGGTACGGAAAACCCGAAGAACTTGGCAATCTGGCCGCTTTTCTTCTATCCGATAAAGCATCATTTATTACTGGCACTACAATTCCTGTTGATGGAGGAATGCTCAAGACCGTTTGGTAAGTATTGCAAGCATGTGTAATGTTAGGCAAGGTTGCAATACCCAGTGTCGCGGATGTGCACATAGGCTTTTGTCGCAACAGCAAAGCCTTGAACAAAAGCAGGGGTTTGTTGAGAGAGTACTAGCGTCTTGGGTAGAAAAAATTCACCCTATTGTTTCGGTAAGCCAGGAAAAGCGATGGGGATACAGAACAAGCGTAACTCTATCGGCTGAGTGGAAGGGCTCAGCGTGGCAATTTGGAACAAAATCGATGGACGATGTTATTCCAATTCATGAATGCCCTGTGCATCATCCTCTCGTAAATAAAACTGTTAGCATTCTCTCATCGTCATTGCCAGCAAGCAATACTTTTCCTTTAGCCTTTCTGGTGCTTTCAAAAGCGCAGTGTACGCTTGTTGTTAAGCATAAGCCAATGTCAGAGCACAGCTGGTTTAATGCCGAGTTGTATCAGCAGCTGAGCAGTATAGGTATCGAAGGGTTTTGGGTGCACTATAATCCCTCGGCTGGCCGACGACTATTCGAAAAGGGAGGATGGGTTCAGTTATACGGTAATAAATTTTCAATTGATAAGTTGGGCTTGGCCTATGGTCCTACAGCATTTCAGCAGCAAATTCCTAAGCTCTATTTGCAAACGTTAACCCTATCAACCAAGTTTTTAAAGCCCGATTTAAATACCGCTGTGGTTGATTTGTATTGCGGCACAGGAACTTCGCTTACCTATTGGCTTAAAAGTGGCTCGCGGGCAATTGGTGTTGAAACGGGAGCCGAGGCAGTTGAATGTGCAAACCGAAATGCGCCAATGGCTACCGTTTTAAGAGGTTCGTGTAGGTTGCGAGTTCCTCAACTTGCAGCATGGGTTAATGAAAATCGTAATGATGGCAAGCGAATAGTTTTGTATGCAAACCCTCCGCGTACAGGAATAGAAACAGAGGTTTTGCAATGGATTGCTTTTTATGCACGACCAGAAAGGATAGCCTATCTTTCGTGCAGTCCTGGTACTCTATCGAAAAATATTTCCTACTTAACTAGTAATGGGTATTGGGTTGAGGCGCTGTATCCATTCGATTTTTTTCCTAACACCTACCATGTGGAATGCTTGGCGCTGCTTAAGTTGCAATAGAATTGTTGATTATTTCCTCCTTTGTTGTATATTGCAAAAGATGTAAGGTTATAATAGTAACTCCAATGGAACGTATACTTATATACGATGATGATTTTGCTATAGCTGAGTATGTTCCAGCCATCGAATCAATTTTTATCAAATGGATAGCTAATCCATCTTTTGAGCAATACCTCAGAATATTTACTGTTTGCCTAGAGTATCAGCAAAATTGTAGTAATCCAATTGTAAACTTCATGTCTGATATTAAAATGCAAGGGTTTATTGGGGTTGAAGCGCGAAAATGGTTCGAACGTGTAGCTCTTCCAAGAGCTGTTCGCCAAGGTTTAAAACGAGCCGCAGTTATATACGACGGGAGTATATTCAAGAAATACTACCTTAAAATAATTCTCTATGCGTCACGTCGCCATAATCTTGCCCTAAAGCTTTTTACTAAAGAAGATGAAGCTTTAAATTGGATATCATCATACTACTAGCCGAATTAGTATGTTCTTGTCATTCTCTCTGGAACCACAATTATGTAATCGGCAATTCCCTTATGCTCATCGTTTAGCGCATCTGCGCTATTTTGCAATACAGTTGCAATGGTTTTGTATTTTGCCTTGGGGCTATAGCGCTTAAGGTACCAAACAATTCCTTCGTAGTTATTGGAGTGGTAAGTGCCGTGAAAGTGAATAAAATGGCCACCGTTAATTAGATTTTCGGAAATATTCCACGCCATAGTAGCATCCTTAATCGCTTGAGCCTTCGGAAAGTTATCGGCTTTGCTGTTTGCTTTGCCTGGCATTCCCATCATGCTTAGCATGGCTTTATACCCAGGAAGTTCAGGGTCGTATTCAATGGGGAGAGGGGCAATGTATTGTATAGCAAGTTCGGTAAGGCTATCAAGCGCTTCAAAACCACCTGTAGCAACCATTGATGCGTAACGCCGCGGAATATTCGTTGCAATAAACCGAATGTTATTTCCCTTGGCAAATTCAACAAGAGGCTTATAATCTGTTGTGTAGTTTGGCCACAATCGGGCTTCTGCTTCAAAGCGCTTTTGCGAAATAAGCCCATTAATGTATTCATTTAGAATTAGCTGGTTATCGGTTTCAAACATTTCAGCACCTAAAACTAAGCTGTTTCCATTGTCGTTAAACCAAATACAAATCTCATGTTGCAACCAATGGGCAATGGGGTTATCATGTAGTTCACCAAAAAGAGTTACATCGGCTAAGGCTAATTCGTTGGCCATTTCGTTAAACGTTACTTCACTACCATCGTTTCTGAAAATGCTGTAAGCAATGGGGTTTTGGTTGTATCCTTCAAAAAAAGTTAAACAAACGATCAACAAAAGTGTTATCTTTTTCATATTTTAGAGGGCATTAATTTTGGTTAAAGTTACTAAACGATGCGATATTTTTTTTAGTTTATTCGAATTTGTTGGGTTTAACATAAAACTATTGATTATGAACGTTACGCGTATTTTCGATTTGCTTGATAAAGGCAAAACCCTGTATGCAAGCAGTCCTGCACTGGCTTGCAAAGAGAATGGCGTTTGGAGAGAGTATTCCATTTCCGAATATATCAATTTTGCAAATAGCTTAAGTTACGCTTTCCTTTCGTTAGGTTTAAGCAAAGGCGATAAGGTTGCAACTATAACCAACAACAGGCCAGAGTGGAATTTTGTTGACATGGGATTAAGTCAGGCGGGTTTGGTACATGTTCCAATTTATCCGACAATTAGCGACGAAGAATACAAGCATATACTTAGCCATTCCGAATCGCGATTGGTATTTGTATCCGACAAGCAGCTATACGAAAAGATTAAGCTCATTTCAGAAGGAATCGATTCAATTATGGCTGTATACACCTTCAATAAGGTTGAGGGTGCTGCAAATTGGATAGAACTTGTTGAGAAGGGCAATGCGGCTGCTGAGGAAATGGGGCCTAAGCTCGAAAATATAAAAGTTGAAATTAGTCCTAATGATTTGGCATCGATAATTTACACTTCTGGAACAACAGGATTGTCAAAAGGGGTAATGCTTTCGCACAAAAATTTTCTTTCAAATGTGCATGCGGTTGAGAATTGTTTTCCCCTCGATTCGACAGATAAGTCGCTTAGCTTTTTACCGCTTAGCCATGTTTACGAGCGAATGGTTGGGTACTTTTATCAGCATAAGGGCGTTTCGATATACTATGCCGAGAATATGGGAACTATTGGCGACAATCTTAAAGAGGTTAAGCCAACCGTGTTTGTTGCCGTACCAAGGGTAATTGAAAAAACTTACGATAAAATTCTGGCGAAAGGAAAAGACCTTAAAGGGATAAAAAAGCAACTTTTCTTTTGGGCTGTAAACCTAGGTTATAGGTATAAAGAGGATGGAAATGGATTTATTTACAACCTAAAGCTAAAAGTTGCACGTAAGCTAATATTCAGCAAGTGGCTAGCGGCGCTAGGGGGAAACCTAAAATTTATTATTAGCGGAGGAGCTGCACTTCAACCTCGTTTGGCAAGAGTATTCTTTGCGGCAGGTGCACCAATTTACGAGGGGTATGGCTTAACCGAAACATCGCCTGTAATTGCGGTTAACTACCCCATGAAACCAGGCAATGTTATGTTTGGCTCGGTGGGGCCAGTTGTTGATAATGTGGAGGTGAATATTGCCGAAGATGGTGAAATACTCATGCGCGGGCCAAGCCTCATGCAAGGATACTATAGGTCGCCTGAGCAAACAGCCGAAGCTATTGATGGTGATGGATGGTTTCATACTGGCGATATAG
>CAZGQZ010000005.1:7669-31513 GCA_964527985.1 uncultured Rikenellaceae bacterium
GAGCAAACAGCCGAAGCTATTGATGGTGATGGATGGTTTCATACTGGCGATATAGGAAAACTTGAGAGCAACAAATTTTTGGTGATTACCGATAGAAAGAAGGAAATTTTTAAGCTATCAAACGGAAAATATGTTGCCCCTCAGGTTATAGAGAACATGCTAAAAGAGTCGTTTTTTATTGAGCAGGCTATGATAGTTGGGGAGAATGAAAAATTTGTTAGCGCATTAATATCTCCAAATTTCAGCTTTTTACACGACTGGTGCTCAAGGTACAAAATTCACTATGAGAATAATTGGGAGCTAATACTAAATCCTGAGGTTATAGCCAGGTACCAGAGGGAGGTTAATAAGACAAATACCCTTTTGGGTAGTCACGAGAAAATAAAGCGTATTCGGTTGGTTGCTGAGCAGTGGACTCCACAAACAGGAGAACTATCGCCAACCCTAAAGCTTAGGCGAAGAATTATTTACCAAAAGTACGATAACATTCTCCAAGAGATTTATGGACATACCAATGAGCAAGAAGTTAGGGGAGTAAGTTTGACTGAAGACGAATAGCTTAACATGAGAAAAGGGGCGTAAAGCCCCTTTTCTCATGTTAAGCTAAAGTATGCTATTTCTTTTTGTTTATCGTACCAGTTAACCTGAGTACCATTGTTGATTGTTTTGGATCGTTGGTTATAACTGTTATGGTTTTGCTTTGGCGACCATTAAAACCGTTGGTTCGGAACGATGCAGATATTGAACTTTTCTCACCGGGTTTAATAACCGAAACACTTGGTGCAACTGTAGTGCATCCGCAGCTTGCTCTAATCTTTCTGATAATTAGGTCACTTTTCCCTGTATTGGTAAACTCAAAGTCGTGCTTTATAACTATTCCTTCGTCAATTGTTCCAAAGTCTTTTCGGGTTTCACTAAATGATATTTGAGGTGCATTTGCCAGCTCTCTCTCGCTAAGCTTCGAAAAATCTTCCTCAATATTACCGCTTATGCTAATTAGGTTACCTTGCGATTGCTTATCGTTAATAAGAACAGAAATTCTGCTGATTACAAAGCCCCAATCATCGGTTTTGCTAGCATCAAACGATACTTCAATTTTTCCAGTTTCTTTGGGCTTTATGGTTTTGGGTTTTGCCTCAATGCTAATATGATTAGGAACTCTGTCGAATGTAACGGTAATAGGCTCGTCTCCAAAATTGTATACGTCAAGCGTATTTAAGGCTTTTTCAGTATTGGTTACTTTTCC
Organism: uncultured Rikenellaceae bacterium; assembly: GCA_964527985.1. Classification (GTDB taxonomy): domain Bacteria; phylum Bacteroidota; class Bacteroidia; order Bacteroidales; family Tenuifilaceae; genus Perlabentimonas. The sequence continues at coordinate 8,916 of CAZGQZ010000005.1, forward strand.
AACGGTAAGGTGTGAGTTGCTAATGCCTAAATCGCCAATTTTTCTTCGGTAAATCTCTTCAGGAGTTTTTTCACGTGGTTCAACCTGCCCCCTAATGGTAAGTACAGTGCCTGTAGATGCAGCATTGGAGTAAACAGTAATGCTTTGTATAAACGAACCAGGCCTGTTCTTTGGGTTATAAGTTGCTTTGACGGTTGCTATGGCTCCGGGCAAAATTGGCTCTTTTGGCCATTCCGATGCAGTGCATCCGCACGATGAGGATACTTTTGTTATTATCAGAGGGGAATTTCCGGCATTTTTAATTTCAAAGCTATGCGATACTGGTCCTGCATCTTCTTTAATTATTCCAAAATTATGAACATTCTTTGTAACTTGAATTTGTGGCCCAGCTTGTTGAGCAACCGAAACTAGGCTAAAAAAAAGTAGTAATGATGCGAATAGCGTTTTCATAAAGCAAAGTATTTTTTTGTGAAACGATTTTTTTATTAGCTTGTCAAAAGTACAAAGTTTTTACAATGATTGTTCTTTATGAGCCATTTAATGCTTTCAAAATCTATTCCAATGTATTAGCGCTCATAGTTTGTGTTCAATTTTGGCTATATTTGCTATAGCTATCATTTTTAAACTATGAACTTACCTGAAATAATTATTCTGATTGTTATAGGTTTGCTTGCAGGTCTTACCGGTTCGGCTTTTGGACTTGGAGGCGGAATTATTATTGTGCCCGCTCTTGTGTTTTTTATGGGGTTTTCTCAGCACCAGGCGCAAGGAACGAGTCTTGGAGTTTTGGTTTTTCCTGTAGCCTTGCTGGGCGCATATAACTACTATAAGGCTGGCTATATCAATGTTAAGTTTGTGGTAGTACTTGCGCTTGCCTTTGTTGTTGGTAGCTACCTTGGTTCGCTAATGTCAATAAGTATTCCCGAAAAATTGCTTAAAAAGCTTTTTGGCTTTTTTATACTTCTTGTTTCGCTCAAAATGATATTTGATAAATAGAAAAATGCTTAGCACAATTCAGAAACTTGCACAAAAAGAGGTTGACACAGCCCTAGCCCTTTACCAATACCTCCATAAGCATCCAGAGTTATCGTTTAAGGAGTTTAATACATCTTTACGAATTGCTGAGGAGTTGCAAAAAATTGGACTAGAGGTTTTTACTGGGGTTGGCGGCACTGGAGTAATTGCTTTAATTGAGGGTGAAAAGTCTGGGCCAACCATTGCTGTTAGAGCTGAACTGGATGCATTACCAATTCAGGAGCAAACCGGATTGAACTTTGCAAGCGTTTCGCCGAATGTAATGCACGCATGTGGGCACGATATGCATATGGCCAATCTTGTGGCAACGGCTAAGGTATTATTGCAAATGCGTCATTCAATTAGAGGAAAGGTGATGCTAGTTTTTCAGCCTGGCGAAGAGCTGCTACCCGGTGGTGCATCCCTAATACTCGAATCGGATGTTTTTAAGAAGAATATGCCCGATATAATGATGGGGTGGCACATTTTGCCTGAATTGCCTGTTGGAGTTGCAGGATTTCGCTCTGGAAGCTATATGGCTTCGGGCGATGAGCTTTATTTAACCGTGAAGGGCAAAGGTGGGCATGCTGCTCTTCCGCATCAGCTTACCGATACGGTGCTAATTGCATCGCAAATTGTTGTTGCGTTGCAGCAAGTTGTTAGCCGAAAAGCACCAAGCGCCATTCCAACGGTGCTTTCAATTGGAAAAATTGTAGGCAATGGTGCAACCAATATTATTCCCAATGAGGTAAATATTGAGGGTACTTTTCGAACCATGAACGAAGAATGGCGTGCTAAGGCACATCAGCAAATAGTGCAAGTAGCGAAAGGTATTGCCCAGTCAATGGGAGCAGATTGTGAGGTAGAGATAAAGAATGGTTATCCAACGCTATTCAATAACCCTTATTTAACTCAAAACGCCATTAAGTATGCAAGCCAGTTTTTAGGAAGCGATAAGGTAATTGAGCTACCCGTTAGGATGACAACCGACGATTTTGCGTACTATGCGCAAAAAATTCCCTCGGTTTACTTTAGAATGGGAGTTGGCAATGATAACCTTTCGGGGGGGGCACTTCATAGCTCAAACTTACAAATTGACGAAACGGTTTTAGATCACTCAATTGGCCTTACTGCTTGGATGGTAATTAGCTTGCTCAACAGCTTTGATAATGCAATGTTTGCTTAACCATATTTAAACTGGTTATAAATATCGTAAAAACGTTGATTTTATTTTTCATTTAAATTATTGCTAGTATTTTTGTAGTGCATTCATGAATGAAGTTTAACTTAAAAAAAACAAAGAAATGGCTTACGTAATTTCCGATGATTGCACCGCTTGCGGTAGCTGCATTGACGAGTGCCCAGTAGAGGCTATATCTGAAGGTGATATCTATAAGATTGACCCAGATGTTTGTACCGATTGCGGTGCTTGTGCTGATGTTTGCCCAGTTGAGGCTATTCATCCTGCATAATTACTTAAAAGTAATAATACTAAAAAAGTCCACCTTCGGGTGGACTTTTTCGTTTATAGGGTATTTTGTGCCCTATTTGTAAACCTAACCTAAACCTAAACCAATTATTAATTTTTAAATGTTGGTAAGCCTATGTTAACCTACCTTGTTTGAATAATTCTAGTAATTATACTTTCTATTAGCTCTGTGCAAATATAAACGAAATTCATGCCAAAAAGTTTAAGCAATTGATAACTAATTGTTAAAAAATGCTATTTAACATTTGAGTTGCTAAGCGGCATGCTTGTTTTCAGACAGTTAGTGTTCGTATTCGAACGAAATTTGCAGTGTGTTTCGTTGCTAACGAGTTGTATTCATGTCGAATTCGCGAAATAGCTTTAGTAGGTCGTTGGCCGATAGGCTGGTCGGCCCAATTTGAAGTTTTAATAGAGTTGCTAGTTTGGCTGCTTCGGAGCCTATAGGCTTTTTGGAGTAGTAATGCTCATTGGCAAAGTTTAGGTATTTAAGCAGCTTAAATGCATCGAACCACATAAAAAATCTTTTTGCAAAACTTATAGCATTTGCTGTGTTACCATTAATCTCTTCTATTGCCCTTTCAAACGAAACCGTTTGGAGGTACTGCTTTAATGGTTCGGGTTGTTGGGCAAATAGCTTATTAATATTTTGCTTGCTTGCTGTATAAAGCTCTAATGGCGCTCGCTCAATAAAGCCTTTCAGGCTTAAAAACGATTCGAAGTTATAGGTAAGATATTCGCTTTGTTGCTCACTTAGGTATTTTGATATGGCTCTGCCAGTTCCAAAGGGAACTCTAGTTGATGACCGGGGAGATGGAATGATTACAGTACTATTCAGCTCCTCGAAGTTTCCGTGAGGAATTATTTTTTGCAGAAAGTAAAAATCTTCGCCAGCTTTATTCTTATTCATACCACCATACTTTATGTAAGTGCTAGCACTGCATGCCATGCTCGAACCAACGGTTTGGTACGAATAAGGATGATTGATGTACCTGCCCGCATCAACATAGTACCTTAGGTGAAGTTCATACTGTGCAATGCCCCTATAAACTTCTTCCGAAAAATCAGTCCCTGCTATAGGGTGTTCGTATCTTATTGAACAGGCTGCTGTTTCAGGTTTTTCTTTCCAGAGCTTTTCAATCTCTACCAAATAGTTTGGGACACAGTTAGAGTCGGCATCAAAGCAAGCAATAATTTTGTGGTCGCATTCGGATTGCAATAACCTCCAAGCGGCTTCATCCATTCCAGTTTTTCGGGCTAGGCCAACTCCTGCATGTTTTTTTGGAAGGTTAAACGCTTTTAATGCAATAAACCGTAAGGTTTTGTCACCAAAGATTTTGTTCGCATTCTCAATCTTGTCAATGCATTCAAGGGCATTGGCCTTAATTTCGTCCGATGAATTTTCAGGATAATTAACAACCACCAATACCTCAACGCTACAGTGTGGCTTTGTGCATTTGGCCAGAGCATTAAGGGCAACCTCCAAATTAGGCTCGTTAAAAGAGGGGAGAACAACGCATATTCCTAGCTGCGAGTCGGGTTGCTCAGCAATTCGTGCAACAAAATTGTTCCGTGTAAAGTAGCTGTTTGCCATTATAAAAAAAGCCCCTTGGCTAGGGGCTCATTCCAGATTATTAACCTTTGTAATTATTGTTTTGGAAGGCTTTCCTGATATTCCTTGTTTAGGCCTTCAATAACCTCTTTGGTAATATCAATTGAGGGGTGACCATAAAGCAACGGACCGCCAAATGATCCACTCAGAATAACCTGATAGCCCTTATCCTTATTGAATTTTTTTGCAAATTCGGTAATGCTGTGCTGTATTTTGCGGAGCATAACTTGCTCTTCTTCGGCAAACTGCATGCGCAGCTCATCGCGAAAAGCGTAAAGATCTTGCTCTTTTACGGCAAGGTCTTGTTGCATTTGCTGTGCAACTGAGCGGGTAACTAGCCCTTTTTGTACCTTATCCTGAAAGTCGATCATTTCCTTCTCAAAAGCGCGCGTTCTGCTGGTCATGTCGGATTCCATTTTTCGACCTTTACCCTCAAGCTCCTTTTGGATATCGAAATACATATCGTAGTTAGCAAGTACAGAGTCCATATTTACCCATGCAATGGCTTCTTCTCCTTTTACAATATTTTCAGTATCTGTGCCAGTTTCAGTTGCTTCTCCTTCTGTGGGTTTTCCCATAAAATGTAAAGCGTAAAGCGCTGCAACTGCAAGGACTAGTACAATGTTAATTACTAATGAAGTTTTTTTCATCTTTTTACTGGTTTTACTACAGTGCTATCTGGTAGTGTTTAACAATTTATTGATTTACCTTATTTGTTCGCAAATATATCGATTATGAATTAAAAAAAAATACTGTTTCAGTTTTTCTACTCAAAAAGTCCCTCGTCGCGCAAAAGCAATAAAATAGCATGGAATGGTACAACCACGTATTTTTCGTTACTAAACTCTATCTCGGTTCCGTTATCCTGTAGGTAAACGGCCAAGTCGCCAACCTGTGCTTGAAGGGGGAAATACTTTGAGTTTTCCTTACGCTTCTGCCAGGGCTCATCGTATTCAGTGGCGGCTGGTATTGGGTATCCTGGCCCAACTTTTATAACATACCCGAATTGTACCTTTTGCTTTTCCTGTACCCCTGGTGGGAGTAGTAATCCCGCTTTGGTTCTCTCATCGGGGTTTTTGGGTTTAATTAGAACGCGATCGCCAACTACTATTAGTTTTTCTAAGCTTTTAGTGTCGAGTGCTAATGCCATATGCGTTTTGGTTTTACATCACAAATATAGCCCATTTGCGCAATGGTTAAAGTAACATGGCCAAGCAATTAAATTAGAGTGAATACCAATAGGGTGTATGTCAAGTTAATATGTAAATGCTCCGGTTAATTTTTATGGAAAATTAACATTTATATGGCCGATCTTTATTCAATTCCGAAAACATACTTAACCTCCTGTTTATACTCTTCATTTGGTTTTAGCAGCGTAGAGGGGAAATTTGGCTGGTTTGGTGTATCGGGGAAATGCTGTGTTTCCATACATACAGCTGCATGTTTTTGGTAAATAGTATTGTTGTGGCCTGTAAGTGAGCCATCGAGCGAATTTCCTGTGTATATCTGTATTCCGGGCTGGGTGGTGTAAACGGTAATAGATCTCCCGGTTGATTCGTGTTTTAAAATTGCTGAAGGGCTTTTTGTCGATCCGTTGTTTAAAAGTTCAAAGCAGTGGTCGAGCCCACCAGGAATATGATGAATGCTTTGAGCAAGGAATTTGAATTCCGAAAAATCGAAGGGAGTATTCTCACAATTGACTAGCCCGCCTGTGGGTATTTGGTTGTTATTAACTTCAATGTACCTTTTGGCATTTAACATAAGCTTGTGCTTGCTAACGCTTTCTTTAAAACCACTAAGGTTAAAATAACCATGACTAGTGAAATTTACATGCGTTGGCATGTCGGTTTTTGCAATAAAGAGAATTTGTATCGAGTTATCATCAGCAAAGGTATACTTAACGGTTACATCTAAATTACCCGGGTAACCTTCTTCCAAATGTTTGCTCATGTGGCTTAGAATTAGCGATATTCTATTCTGCTCAGTTTCAATTTTGTAGTTCCAAAGCTTGGTGTGAAAACCATTATTACCACCATGCAGGTGGTTTGGGCCGTTGTTTATGGGTAGATTGTAAGTCTTATTGTCAATAGCAAATTTCCCATAGGCAATTCTATTAGCATATCTACCTACCAAAACGCCAAAGTGCGGATGGCCTTTAAGGTAATCGCTCAAATTGTCGAAACCTGCACAAATCTCATCCGTTACGCCATGCCTATCGGGCATAAGTATTGATGTTATTATGCCCCCATAGTTTGTGATACTTACGGTAAGTCCGTTCTCCGATTCAAAAGTGAAAAGTTTAGCTGCGTTGCCGTTTGGTAGCTCTCCAAATAATCTCTCGGATATTTTCATAGCCCTTTCTTTGAATTTAGTTTATGCGAAGATAACAAAATCAAAAATAGCGAATATGCCGCTGACTTGCCCAAGCACTCAAAAAATGTTATATTTTTGTGAGTATCGAACCCAAACTTTAAAGCTATGAGTTCTCCATCTCTAAAGGTGCTAATGATTGATGCTTCGAATTCGTACTATAAGCTTAACCGTTATAAAGTTGGCGATTTTTTTGGACCAGTTGATTTGGGTATTCACCTTGCACACAAGCACAATAGCCTTAACGTTGGTGTTGGTTTGCTGGCAGGTTCAATTTTCCCTGGGTCAAACAGGTTGATATTCTCTGGCATTTCGCCTTGTTGGCATGGTTTCTACATTTCATCGATGGGGGGTGCTGGACTTGTTTTCGATAACCTCGGAATAAATATGTTTAGCATAGTAGGTAAGGCTTATACCCCATCAATACTTTACCTAAACCGAAATCATGGTGAAGATATTGAAATTGAGCTACTCCCAATTAGAAGGAGGGAAATATGGGAAAGCGGGCGAAAAGGGGTTTATGCTGTGATGGACAAAGCCTTTGAACACTTTGGCACAAGGTACGAGAATAACCCTCGGGTTTTGGCAACAGGGCCAGCATCGATGTTTACCGATTTTGGAGGAATTGTATCGGCACCCATACGCAAAGACGAAATAACCTATGTTGATACTTGGGCCGGTAGGGGAGGTTTTGGCAGTAAAATGCTACAAGAGCATGGTATAGTTGGTGTAATTTATGGGGGTACTCATATTGATGAAGATTTTAGAGATAGAAGCGTTGCCGATGAATGGTTTCAGGATAAGTACAACAAAAAGTTAGCGGCCAAGGATATCGAATCGACCACTAAGTACCGGTTCGACCCAAAATTCGATACTGGCGGAACCCTTGGAGTGAACTTTGCAACGCTCGAGGAGCGCATAATCGCATTCAACTATAAAAGCATTTACATGTCGCGCGATGAGCGGTTGAAAATTCACAACGATTTTGTGGTTAACCATTACCTAAAGCAGTTTAACGAGGAAACAATTCAAACTAAGCAGCAGAAAACCTGTGGAGAACCTTGCGCAGCCGTTTGCAAAAAGATGAATGGCAAGTACAAAAAGGATTATGAGCCATACCAAACCATGGGACCATTGTGCGGAGTGTTCGATCAGCGCGCTGCCGAACTCCTAAATCACCATGCCGACACGTTGGGCTTTGATGCGATATCGGTTGGCGGTATTTTGTCGTGGCTAATGGAGTGCCTTGCCGATGGGCTAATAATGCCCGAAGATCTTGGTGTTAGGGGTAAGCCAATTTTTAAACCCGAAGGGTTTAGAGTGGTTGAAGACTCAATGCACAATGCACAACTCGGAGTAGCCATGCTCGATCAAATGGCTAAAGAGAACGGGGCAATAAGCCTAGTACAGGGTGCTCGAAAATTTGCACGACAGCTAGCGCGTAAAAAGGGACAAGGAATACTCGACAGGTTTGTTTATACCGCATTTGCCCGTCAGGGTTGGATTGTACCAAACCAGTACTGGAGTCCAGGCGTTATGTCGCCTATGGCAATTATGGGAAAGTACTACATGAACTATGGCAAAGAGTTTATTCCACCGCGCGAGCTCGGTCGTGAAAATGCACGCCGAATGATTAAGGAACTGATGATGGATAATACCGGTGTGTGCCGCTTCCATAGGGCTTGGGCCGAAGATATTATGCCCGATATTATCGATTCGCTCTTTGGGCATAAGGATGAGTTTCTTAAGTCGCTAAAGCTAACTGCAAGTCGAATAAATAGCCGAAATGCATCAATTTTTTGGGAGAGTGAACGAAGCATTGATTTTATTTACACCTTCCTAAAAAAGAAGCGTAACGAGGATGGAGACACCAGCACCGAGCTTAACCAATGGATTGAAAGGTTCAATCAGGATAAAAAACAAGCAGCACTCGATTTTTGGTACGAAATACATAAAGGTATTCACGAGACATTGCGCGAATTTTAAGCTACAAAAGCAAACACTTTTTATTATACTTTGTGAATCAAAATTTTCAAAATAGGTAACAAATCAAATAAATAAAGAGAATATGAGAAATCTTAATCTTAAAACACTAGTTGCTATGGCGTTATTTGCCACGCTTACATCGTGCCAAGAAAAGGCATCTGAAAAATCGGAGCCAATTACTCCCGATACCGAGCTAACGGCTCAAGAAATTGCAAACGCAAGGTTAACCCCCGAGGTTCTTTGGAAATTTGGTCGTATTGGAGCAACACAGGTTTCACCCGATGCCCAAACGGTTCTATTTACCGTTACCCGTTACTCAATGGAGGCGAATAAGGGGGTAACAAACATATATACAATACCCGTTGCAGGTGGTGAACCAACTGAACTAACAGGTAACGAGACCAATGATTTTAGCCCACAGTGGCGCCCCGATGGACAAAAGATCGGTTTCCTATCAACTCGCAGTGGCGATACGCAGCTTTGGGAAATGAACATTGATGGAACAAACCCTATGCAGGTAACCAAAATTGAGGGCGGCATTAACTCCTTTGCCTTTGCTCCATCGGGCGATAGGATAATGTATACCAAGAATGTTCAGCTTGAGAAAAAGCCCACCGAAATTCATCCCGATATGCCAAAGGTGAATATTCGCATTGCTAATGACATGATGTATCGCCACTGGAACTATTGGCGCGATGGAAGCTTTAGCCATATATTTATTGCTCCTTATAGCGATGGCCAAATTGGCGAAGCCAATGATATTATGGAAGGCGAAGCTTGGGATGCTCCCATGTCGCCCTATTTTAGCGATAGCGATATTGCTTGGAGCCCTTGCGGAAAAGTTTTGGCCTATGCCTGCAAAAAGTATTATGGAAAGAACTTGGCCACAACTACAAACTCCGATATATACCTTTATCATGTTGACGAAAATCTTACCGAGAATATTACTGAAGGAATGATGGGGTATGATCTTCATCCAACCTTTTCGCCCGATGGAAAGCAAGTTGCCTGGCAAAGTATGGAAACTCCAGGTTACGAAAGTGATAAGCATAGGCTTTTTGTAATGAATTTAGAAACGGGGCACCGTATGTACATTACTAAAGGTTTCGACCAAAATGCAGATAACATTACCTGGAGCGGTTGTGGAAGTAATATTATTTTTACCAGTGGCATAAACGCTACAGAGCAAATTTATAAGGTTAACCTCGAAACTAAAGAGATAAAGAAAATAACCGATGGTTGGCATAATTATACTTGGTTTGCGCCTGCTAAAGGAACGCTTGTGGCTCAAAAAATGAGTATGAGCATGGCCACCGAACTATTTACAGTGAACCCCGAAACAGGCGAGGAAACTCAGCTTACCTTCATTAACAAGAATATTTACGATAATATTAAAATGGGTGAGGTTACCCAGCGTTGGGTTAAAACCACCGATGGTAAGCAAATGCTTGTTTGGGTAATTCTACCACCCAATTTCGATCCTAATAAGGAGTATCCGGCATTGCTCTACTGTCAAGGTGGCCCTCAAAGTGCGGTTAGTCAATTTTTTAGCTATCGCTGGAATTTTCAGATTATGGCGGCGAACGACTATGTTATTGTTGCTCCTAACCGAAGGGGTTTGCCATCGTTTGGGCAGGAGTGGAATGCCCAAATTTCGGGCGACTATAGCGGACAAAACATTAAGGATTACCTTAGTGCAATTGATAATGTGAAGCAAGAGCCTTGGGTTGATGAGGATCGGATAGGTGCAGTAGGTGCTAGCTACGGTGGTTACTCGGTTTACTATTTGGCTGGAGTACACGAGAACCGTTTCAAAGCGTTTATTGCGCACAATGGCATGTTTAACTTCGAAAGCTTTTTTGCATCTACCGAGGAAACATTCTTTCCAAATCACGATTTTGGCGGACCATATTGGGATAAGGACAATAAGGTGGCTCAACGCACGTACGCCAATAGCCCGCATAAGCTGGTTCATAAATGGAATACTCCAATTATGGTTATTGTTGGTGAACACGACTATCGCATTGCTTACACCGAAGGACTACAAGCCTTTAATGCAGCACAGCTGCTAGGAGTACCCAGTCGCTTGCTCGTTTTTCCCGATGAAACGCACTTTGTAACAAAGCCGCAAAATGCGGTAGTATGGCAGCGCGAGTTTTTTGGCTGGCTCGACGAGTGGTTGAAGAAGTAATTATACAATTTATAAAAAAGAGTGACCCAAAGTGGCCACTCTTTTTTTATTCTTAACTGGTGATTATATTATGTGTAGGTTACCAAACGGTATCTAATCAAGCCCTTTTATCGCCTTTGCCTTTGCCTCAATGTAGTTATCGCAAATGTTATTTCTGCCTATTAAAAAATCTACTCTGGCCTTTTCAAATTCCTTCCTCACCTCGGGTTGCACACCCGATAAGATAATTCGTACATCATTAGCCTTGAGGTATTTAATAGTTTCTCGGAAATTGTGAATGCCTGTTGAGTCGATAAACGGAACAAAGCGCATGCGTAAAATGAGCACCTTCGACTTTTTTCCAAAAGCCTTTAACGTTTCACGGTATTTTTGAGCTGCTGCAAAAAAGAAAGGACCTTTAATCTCGTAAACTTCAACTCCCTGAGGAAGGTCAGAGTAATCTTCCAATGCATCCATATCGGCATCGGCGGCAACAACATGGCTGGCATTTGCCATACGCTGCATAAACAGCAAGGCTGCCAGTACCATTCCAATTTGTATGGCAACGGTTAAATCTACCAGAACCGTTAAAAAAAATGTGGCTAGCAGCACGAGTATATCGTAGCGTGAACCTTTAAGTATTGAGTAGAATGATCGCCATTCGCTCATGTTGTAGGCAACTACCACAAGTATGCCCGCTAGGCAGGCTAGTGGAATTTGTGCTGCCCATTTGCCAAAAAACAGCACTATGAGCAAAAGGGTAATTGCATGAACAATGCCCGCAACGGGTGTTCTTCCTCCGTTTTTTACGTTTGTAGCGGTACGGGCAATGGCTCCGGTGGCCGGAATGCCTCCAAATATTGCCGAGGCCATGTTAGCAATGCCTTGTCCAATAAGCTCGGTGTTGGATCTGTGGTTACCGCTTATCATCCCATCGGCAACTACAGCCGAAAGTAGCGACTCAATTGCACCTAGCAGCGCAATAGTAAATGCTGGTGCTATATATTTTGAGATGTTTCCAAGGTCGATACTCGGAATACTTAGGCTAATCGTGTTTGGTAAATCGCCGTAAACCGAACCAATAGTGCTTACAGGAAGTTTAAAAAGCATGGCTAACACGGTCATTACAATAATTGCAATAAACGAACCTGGAATTTTCTTAATTATTTTTTTTGAGAAGACAGTTAACAGTACTGTGCCAACAGCAATACTAAGCGCGTAAATACTTGTAGTATCGGCAGCGTTTAGGTAAACTCCCCATTTCTCAATAAACCTCGACGGAACCTCATTGATGCTTAATCCGAAAAATTCTTTTATTTGAGTTGAAAAGATAATTACTGCAATACCGCTTGTAAAACCAACTATAAGCGGATGCGGTATAAACTTAATTATTGTGCCTAATCGTAAAAGCCCAAAAGCAATGAGCATAACTCCTGCTAAAAAGGTCGATACGATTAGCCCTTCAATACCATACTGCTCAATAATGCCAAATACTATAACTACGAAGGCACCAGTAGGGCCTCCAATTTGCACCCTGCTTCCTCCAAAGAATGATATTAGGAATCCGGCTACAATAGCCGTAATTAGGCCTTTTTCGGGCGACACGCCCGATGCTATGGCAAATGCAATAGCCAAGGGCAGTGCAACAATGCCAACTATAACGCCTGCTAATGAGTCGGTTTGTAGCTGACGAAGCGAGTAACCACTTCGTAGAACAGAGAAAAGCTTTGGTTTAAATATCGATTGCATGCTTCAACTATTTTAACTTTTCGCCTAGTCTAATTAACTTTTCGCGTTGAATAAGGTATACAATTGGGGTTATGGTGTTTAGCACAATTAGCGAAAACACCCAAAACCATCGGTTAATTATCTTGTTTGCTATCATATCGTTAGCAAATACTATTGTTATTACAACGCTTAGCATAACGAATAAGCTATTGAGGCTTGCTGGTTCAAAATCAATAATATTTAGCCAGCTGGCTAATGAGAGGGCAAAAAGTATGAATTGCGCTAATGCTAATCCCCATGCAGTTTGCATGCTTACTTTAAGGTATTGGTTAGGCATATAAAAAAATTAATTGAGTTTTTTTTTGAAGGGAACAAAGCTAACGAATATTTAAGCACGTTATTCTAATTGTCGAGTAATATTTTCATATGCTTTGCTAATCTAAATATTTGTAGATTTGTGAACTGTTGCAACAAACCACCAAAAAATGATAGTTGAGCCCAGGCATAGCAAAATTCACATGTGGCTGTTAAATGCATACATAAACCGGATTTTATCCTCAAATTTCAGTGAGGTGAAAATTACAGGAAGCGTTTTGGTTGACGAAAACAGGCCGGTTTTGCTAGTTCCAAATCATTTTAGCTGGTGGGATGGTTTTTTTGCGTGGTACTTAAACCAAAGGGTTATAAATAAGCAGTTTCATATTATGATGCTCGAATCGGAGCTGCGGAAACACATGTTTTTTTCAAGGGTTGGTGCATTTTCAATAAATCGAAGTTCACGCTCAATTGTTGAGAGCATTGAATATTGCCGAAGAGTATTGTCAGCGCCCCAAAATTTGCTAGTAATGTATCCGCAAGGTGAGCTGCAAAGCCAACATCATAATCGTGTTGAGTTTCGTAAGGGCGTTGAAAAGATTTTATCTAAAACACCCAATGTGCAGGTAGTTTTTGCTGTATGCTTAACCGATTACTACGCTAAACAGCGACCCTCTTTAACCATTGCCTTAAAGGATTATAAAGGTGGATATAGCATTGCTGAAGTTGAAAGCGCCTTTAATGAACACCTCCTTGAGAGTAAAATAAATCAAGATAACATTTACCCCCGATGAGCCCATTTTTTTACGTTTCTCTTTTTATTGTTTTTCTGGCAGTGCTAAGGTTTTTCATTGCCTTTTTAAATTTTATTACGCGTCCTATACTTCCGCACGGTAATCCCCCTCAAGATGCTTTGATTTCAATCCTGATTCCTGCACGCAACGAGGAGGCAAATATCGAGAAATCAGTAAAGGGTGTTTTAGCCCAGCACTATCAGAATTTTGAGCTAATAATATATAGCGATCAATCAACCGATAAAACACTGTCAATTGCAAATGAAATTGCAAAAGCGGATAAGCGGGTTAAGGTAATTGAAGGAACGGGCTTGCCACTAGGGTGGTTAGGGAAAAACCATGCCTGTTACCAGCTTGCCTCGCACGCACAAGGCGATTGGCTCCTTTTTCTCGATGCCGATGTTACGGTATCGCCACATTTTGTTGAGAATGCCATGGCATATGCTCAGCAAAAGAGGTTGACCCTTTTAAGCATGTTTCCTCGTCAGCAGCTGTACTCTTTTGGCGAAAAACTGGTTGTGCCCAGCATGAATTGGATTCTGCTTAGCCTGCTGTTTTTGCGATTAGTTAAGTGGAGCAAACGAAAATCGTTGGCTGCTGCCAATGGCCAAATGATGATGTTTAATGCTGAGCAATATCGTAAGTATCAATGGCACGAAAAGGTTAAGCTATCGGCAGCTGAGGATATTAGCATAAGCCGATTAGTTAAAAGGCAAAGGTTAAAAATGGCAACATTACTTGGCACCGACGATGTTTCGTGTAGAATGTATGGTTCGTACGCAGAAGCAATTAACGGATTTTCGAAAAATGTAACTGCATTTTTTGGTGGAAGTATTCTAGTAACAATTGTATTCGCATTAATAGGAACTATTGGCCCTTTTATTGTGCTTTTTAGCCTTCCATTTCCGCTTGCCTTCCTGTTCTTTTTTGCCTTAATATCTGCACGTATGCTAATTGCAAGGCTTTCGGAACAATCGGTTTGGTTAAATGTTATACTTTGGCCAGTTCAGCATGTTGCTTTTTTACATATGGTTTATAGCGCTTTAGCTTATCGGTTTAGCAAAAAAGCGATGTGGAAAGGAAGGATAATATCAAATTAATTCTCATGAAGTTACTCAAAGCTTTGCCTCTTTTACTGTTATTGATGCTTGTAACCTTTTCGGCAAAGGCTAATAGATTAAATGCCAAGTACGACTCATTGCTCTACCAAAGCTATAAAGTTGGTGACATGGAGGTTTGGGTAAACGTAATGAAGTTGCTTGAGGATGAATACGAATCGAATCCGCGAAACACAATAACTTACGATCTTCTTAAAGTGCAGTATGGTTACATCGGATATCTTATCGGTATTAATGACACAAAAAATGCCCGTAAGTATCTTGCAAAAGCCGAAAGTAATACGGAGAAACTGCTTAAAGCACAATCGAATAACGCCGATGTTATTGCAATAAAGGCTGCTCTTGTTGCTTATAATATTGGATTAAGCCCATACAAGGCACCATTTCTTGGACCTCGTAGCATGAGCTTAATTGATGATGCGTTGGCTATTAACCCTAATTCAACACAAGCGCTAATTGAAAAGGCAAATGCGGCTCATTATGCTCCTTCAATGTTTGGAGGTAATCCGGAGGAGGCTGTAAAATACTACAGTAAAGCGCTTCGGTTAATGGAGCAGAATTATTCGGGCAAGAACCCAATTAGCTGGATTTACTTAAATATTTACGTTCAGCTTGCCCTAGCCCAGGAAAAGGCTGGGCAAATAGCAAACGCCCAAAGAACTTACGTAAAGATTATCAGTATTGCTCCCGATTTTAAGTGGGTTGTTGAGGATTTATATCCTAAGTTTAAAAAGAAGCATAAGCTTAAATAAAAAAAAACCGTGCAGTATCTAGCTGCACGGTTTTTTAAAATTAATACTCAGGGCTAACATCCACCCCCAGTTTTTCTC
The DNA here is from genome assembly GCA_964527985.1 of uncultured Rikenellaceae bacterium. Classification (GTDB taxonomy): domain Bacteria; phylum Bacteroidota; class Bacteroidia; order Bacteroidales; family Tenuifilaceae; genus Perlabentimonas. Next base: position 24,339 of record CAZGQZ010000005.1, read on the forward strand.
GATGCTTCGTGCTTTTGCATTTTTTTACCGTCCTCGTTTACCTTAGCCTTGTACCCCATCTTTTTAATTGATTTTACTAGGGTTTCGTCGCTTGTTTGACTGGCATCGTAGGTAACGGTTACCATCTTGGTTTTCGAGTCGGCTACTACCGATTTTACTCCTTTTTCGGTAGCTAAACCGCTTTCAATGGTTTTTTTGCATCCATCGCACGACATGTTTGCCTCAATGGTTACCACTTTTTCGTTTGTAGGCTCTTGAGCTTTTAGCTCAGGGGCAAATACTGCTACAAAGAGCAGGCTCATAAAAATTGTTGTTACAGCTTTCATAATGGTTGCTTTTTTTTCAAAGGTCGAATACATGCCAGCCGTTAAGCAGGAAACCCACATGTCTCAATACTGCCAAAACTTTTTGGTGCTAGTTTGAGATTTTATGCATTCGCCTTTGTGTTATACTTTTGTTTCCATGTGGGTTATATCGTAAATGTTGATTTGGTTAAAAACAAATACTTAAACTATTTCGGCAGGGTAGCCTAATCCTTCAAGCGTTTTAATAATTAGGCTTTTTATTGATTTATCGCCGTTATACTCAATTGTTGCTGTGCGCGTTGGTAAATCGGTTATTACCTTGCTTATTCCATTAACCTTGTTTAGGTGGTTTTCAATTGTGCCAACGCATCCCATACATTTCATATTGGGGATGTTAAGTTTTAGTGTTTCCATAGTTATTGCGTTTTGTAGTTTGTAAACATTTGTTTAGCTCGTATTGTTCTAATTGATTTTAATAAATTACTTATTAATTGCATACCTAAACCCAACGTAAACTTTACGGCCTGTTAGTGGTCCCCAAACCATTGATGCATCAAAATAGGGGCTATAGGGATTGCCAGCTGAAATGATTGGATTTTTTTGGGTGAAGCCTGTTAGGTTCTCAATGCCAATGTAGGCGTCAACACTTTTAAATTTCTTCGAAATTTGTGCATTCATGGTAAAAAATGCAGGGAAAGTTTCCCCCCTTCTATACTCTTCCGGAAATTGGTTTGTATTTGGTAACCTTCCATCACCATTTAGGTGTAGCGTGTAATCGAATTGCCATTCTCTATTTGAGGTTTCATAGCTAGTTGATATAAAACCTTTATACCTGCTTACCAAGGGCTTCTCAATAAGTTCGCTGTTAATTGTGCTACGCACATCGCTCCATCGGTAAGCTATCGTAACATCAAGCCTTTCAATAGGCTTGTAGCTTGTTTCAACCTGAATGCTATTTGAGTATGAATCGCCTTTAAGGTTGTAGAAGTATACGTTATTGGGATCCTGATCCATATCTACAACTAGCTGATTATTGAACTGAGTGCGATAAAAATCGGTATTTATAACTAGCTCTCTACCCATTAACTCGTATCGTTGTGTAATGTTAATTCCATAATTCCAAGCCTCCTCAATACCAATTTCTTCAACAAACACCATATTTCGTGAACTCGCTAATAGGTACATGTTTTCGGCAATAATATTTGCGGTTCTGTAACCTTTACCAGCGCTTGCTCTAATGTTTAGTTGCTCAAACGGTTGATAGCGAACGTGAAGCCTTGGTGTAAATAGATTTCCATGTAAATTATGATTATCCACCCTTGCACCAGCCATTAAGGTAAGGGCATCGAGCCATTTGTAGGTATATTCAAGGTAAGCGCCAGGAACAGCCTCTGTTCGGTTTAGCGAAATATCATTTAGGCTTTCGTTATAGTAATCGTAAGCAAAGTTAAGCCCTGTTTTTACCGTATGATTCGTTCTACCTAAATAGGTAATAAAAACAAGGTTTGAGTATAGGCTTTGCTGTATTCCGTTATACATGGTAGGCCCAAAGGCCGATTGCTGTTTATGCTGATTTACTGATGCGATTAGCCCAAGCGAGGTGTTTGGCCTATCGAAAATGTAGCCGGCTTTTGCAAACCCCTCGTACTGGCGAGTATTTATTTCAATGCTAAAAGGGTTGGTAATGTTGTTTTGCATTAGCTGACCAGCATTGCGCTCTTCGTCGAGTAAACGAATACCCACTTGCGATTCGAAACCTCCAAATTGGTACTTCCAGCGGTTAAGTACGTGGTACTGTTTAACCAATGGATGGTTGAGGAACGAATCGTTATTATGATCGTTCTCGATACTCATGTTCTCAACATGGGCAAGAACCATAGTTGATAAGTTATTTGAAAGCGAGGTGCTGAAATTGGTGTTAAACTCGGCCATACCAATGCTGTTGGCGTATCCGTTTATAAAGAAAATTTCATCTTCCCATGGTTTCTTGTATTCCACGTTTATCTGACCTGCTATGCTTTCGTATCCGTTGGCAACGGAGGCAGTGCCTTTCGAAACCTGAATTGATTCCATCCACGAACCAGGAACGTAACCTAGTCCAAAGGTTGATGCTAACCCTCTGAGTGCTGGAATATTCTCCACCTGTATTTGGCTATACGTGCCTGCTAGCCCAAGAAGTTGGATTTGTTTTGCCCCTGTTACAGCGTCTGTGTACGAAACATCTACCGATGCATTGGTCTCAAAACTTTCCGATAAATTGCAGCAAGCAGCGCGTTCAAGCTCATTGCGGGTTATAACCTGGGTTTGTACAGGGTTTATCCTGTCGAAATGAGCATTTGGTTTGCTTCCCTCTACAACCACTCCGTCGAGCGAAATGCTGCTGCTCATGGTGTGCATAACATGGGTTTGGTTGGGCGATATAGTAAGCGTATCGGTTTTAAAACCAACAAAACTTATTACTAGGTCTTTGGCACCTTCAGGGCGAGACAAAATAAAATACCCATTAGTATCGGTTGTGGTGCCTAAGGTTGTGTTTAGCCAAAATACATTGGCTCCTGCTAACTTGTTAGTTTTACCGTTGTCTCCTTTTTCCGAGATATGCCCATCTATTTTTTGGGCATGGCTAAGCAATGCGAATAATAGTATTGCAATTGTTATTATTGTTTTCATAGCTTGTGTGTTTTAGTTATACATGGAGTTTTACATTCATCAGTAAAATGAACGTAAACTATTAATTCACCCAAAAAGCTTAAAAAGCTTAGGGCGTTAGCTATGAAGTGTGAGGAGGGATTTTGAGACTTTGGTGAAGAATTACAATCTGTTTCCCCTGTTTAGGGGGCGATTCGTCATTTTCGGTAGAGAATAAAATTTTTGAATTATCATTCTCTGTAAGTTGTAAGAAGTCTGCTACAGGGTTTAATAGCAGCTCGTTTCTATTTATTTCAATCTTAATATTATCAACAAGTATTGTTTTATCTACAGTAAGTGTTTTAACCTCTGTTTCGCAGCTGCATTGGTTGCACTCGGAACCGTTACAGTCTTTGCTTGCATGACAAATTCCAAAGTCATCATTGATAGATGAGCAGCAGTTTTTTTCAATAATAATTGAGGTACTTGATTTAGGCTCAGGGCTACAGCTGCAAATATGATGATAAAGGCTTAGCCCACCCATTGCTAGTACTAGGTGAAAACTTAGTAGGATAGTAAATATGGATTTAAGCCTATTCATTAATTCAGCCGATTTTTTTTACTTATTAAAGCTTCCATTAATTGCATGCAAACTGCAACCCGATGAGCTGCATCCGTAACACTGGGTAGATGAACCGGTTTTACTAGGTGTAACCGCTTTGTAAATACCCCAAAATGCGTAAACTACAGCAACAAAAACTGTTGTAAGAGCAAGGATATCTTGAATCATTTCTTTTTTCTTTAATAACGCCAAAAAATACGAATTGTTCAAGTTTATAGAGTAGATTACTAATAGATCGTTTTAGATTATTTTAAAATTGCACTTTAATAAATTGGAAAAATGAACATAAAGGAGTTAAAGAATTTTTTTTCGGAAGGTTCAATTAATCTTAATTAAAGCATTTTTATATGCTTTAAATTTTTTTCGTATAGTCTAAAGGTATAATCGTTAGTTGATGAGCAAAATCATTTTTTCAATATAACCAACCAAAGCATAGGCAGCATAATGTTTTTCGCGTACGTTAGGTTTTCTTTTTCAATACATATGGTGTTAAACATATAACAGTGTTAATACAATAACATACATTTTTATACATTTGTAGTGTGTTTTACCAAATGTAATGTTATTCATACTCAAATTCCAATTGCCATGAAGGTAAAAGAAATTGCTGACTTATTAAATGCTAAGGTATTATGTGGAGAAGATAAGCTTGAGATAGATTTGGAGTATGCATTTGCCTCCGATTTAATGAGCGATGTGCTTACTACTCAAACTGAGGGCATGGTTTTGCTTACAGGTTTGGCAAATGTTCAGGCTATTCGAACGGCTGAAATGTCCGATATACAATGTGTAGTTATTGTGCGAAATAAAAATGTTTCAGCAGAAATGATAGATTTAGCTAGTGAAAACGGAATTGTTTTAGTTGAGTGTGAGGCTTCTATGTTCAAAGCTTCGGGGTTGCTTTATGGCAATGGCTTAAAACCAATTTTTTAAGATACCAAAATTGTGTTATTTTGTAGGGCAATCATCTATTAAGGTAAAATGCAGTTTGAGTATACAATACAAGGGGGCGATTTTTCACATGCTGGCTATGCATCAAGTCAAGTAAAAAAGGTGCTCAAGCAGCTAAACGTCGACCCTAAGCTTATTAAACGTGTTGTTGTTTGCCTTTATGAGGCTGAGGTTAACGTAGTGGCACACGCATATAGCGGCACAATATACGTTGATATTGATACAAACAGAATTCGCATGCGCCTAGAGGATAAAGGGCCAGGCATTCCCGATATTGATTTGGCCATGCAGCGAGGCTATTCAACTGCATCGCCCGAGGTGCGTGAAATGGGGTTTGGAGCAGGTATGGGCTTGCCGAATATTCAGTCGAATGCAGATGGCTTCGAGATTAAAAGCAAGGTTGATGTTGGAACAACCGTTGAGATAATTGTACAGCTTAACCCAAATTAAAGGTGCAATGGAAGGCAAATTTTTTCACCATGCGTTAAAAATTGAACGTGATGTTTGCATTGGTTGCTCGCATTGCATGAGGGTGTGCCCAACTGAAGCCTTAAGGGTTAGGAATGGTAAGGCTGAACTATACGATAATAGGTGCATCGATTGTGGCGAATGCTACAGGGTTTGTCCTGTAAATGCCATTATAATTGAACAGGATGATTTTAGTAAGATTTTTAGCTATAAAAGGCGAGTTGCTCTTGTTCCTGCTGTGTTGCTTGGGCAGTTTCCAAATGACATATCACCAGGAGAAGTGTATAGCACGCTAATTGAACTTGGTTTTACCGACGTATTTGAAGCGGAGAATAGCGTAGATATATTGAAAGAAGCTATCGATAAGTATATTGCTAATCCTGAATGCCCTAAACCGGTAATCTCATCATTTTGTCCGGCGGTTGTCCGGCTAATTCAGGTAAAGTTTCCTGCATTGGTCGATAATATCATGCTGCTTAAACCTCCACTCGACCTATCAGCAATCTACTACAAAAAGCTTCTAATTGATGAAGGTGTTAACGAGAAGGACATTGGCATTTTTTACATAACCCCTTGTGCTGCTAAAATTGCAGCAATAAAAAGCCCCGTTGGCGAAGAGCATTCAGAGGTGAATGGGGTTATAAATATGGATGTGATTTACAACAAGGTTCTTCGCTTAATTAAGCAAAAAAATGTGGAGATTGATGATACCTCCGATGCGAGTACAATTAATCATAGCAGCATTTTATGGAGCCTTACTAACGGAGAGGCAACTAGCGTTAAAGGTCAAAGCCTTGCTATTGACAGCTTGCATAATGTGATTGATTTTCTTGAGAAATTAGAGAATGATGAAATATCCGATATCGATTTTCTTGAGATAAGAGCATGCGATGAAGGATGCGCAGGAGGTGTACTAACTTCGGGTAATAGGTTTTTAACTGCCGAACGCCTTAGGCAGCGTTCACGGAATATTAAGGCAAATGCAACGGATATTCCTAATACTAGTCAGGATAGGATAAAAGGGTACGGCAGTTTTATACTCAGCCAATCAAGCATCGATCCGGTTAAACCTCGGAGCATGCTTAAACTCGATGAAGATATGGCTAAAGCCATGAAAAAAATGGAGAGGGTACAGCGCATTATGTGCTTTTTACCCGGAATTGATTGCGGTTCCTGCGGAGCACCATCATGCCAAGCCCTTGCTGAGGATATTGTAAAAGGCAAAGCCGCTATTTCGCATTGTATTTTTCTCCAAAAAACCATGGAGCAAACGCGTAAACTACACCCCGATCATTCATTCCGAATTATGGAAAAAATTTGGGGAAAGGACAGATTCCAAAAGGATTGCAACAAGAACTCAGGGTCTAAAAAGAAGCCCTGATACGCTTGTTTTTTAAGCTGAAAACCTACGAAGCAGGAAGATTTCCATTAAATATAATAAACTCTTATCATCAATATAAAATGAAGATTTCAGAAATAGCAAAAGAACTAAACCTAACGGTATTTGCCGGTGAAGAGGGTTTAGCAAATGAAGTTGATGGAGGTTACGTTTCCGATTTGCTTAGCGATGTTATGGGTAATGCAAACGCCGGAAGTATCTGGATTACACTTCAGAATCATAAAAATGTTATGGCCATTGCATCGCTTAAGGAGCTGGCTGCAGTTATTCTCGTAAAGGGAATTGAGCCAGAGATTGACACAGCAGAGCAAAGCAATCAGGAGGGCATTCCAATTCTTGGAACTAATCTCGAAACTTTCGAAATAGCTGGCAAGTTATACGAGCTTCTCAAGGGATAGGCGATACTTTATATTTGTATTGTCTTAGTTTTGTAAATGGCAATAATAATAGAGTTTAGCATGCAGACCTATCGGGCCGATTTACACATCCACACAGTCCTTTCGCCTTGCGGCGATTTGGAAATGAGCCCTCGCAATATTGTTACCATGGCCAAGGATAGGGGCTTAAACCTAATTGCCATTACCGATCATAACAGTACGCTACACGGACCCCTTATTCGAAAGCTTGCTCAAGTTCATGGTATCGCGGTTCTCTTTGGCGCCGAAGTTACCACAAAGGAGGAGGCGCATTGTTTATGCCTATTCGATAGCGAACAGCAAAGGTCGGTTTTCCAGCAATTTATTGAGCAAAACCTGCCCGATTACCCAAACGATCCCGATAGGTTTGGCTATCAGGTTGAGGT
>CAZGQZ010000005.1:31613-33086 GCA_964527985.1 uncultured Rikenellaceae bacterium
GATGCGCATTACATCGATCAAATTGGTAGTACCTTTACTGAGTACTATTTAAACGAACCCACATGTGTTGAGTTAGGTCTTGCATTTGCCGAGCAGCAAGGTCGCAGAATAGTTAGGCAAAATTTCTAATTAGTAAGTTATGAGAAGTGTTAAAATAGTATTAACGTTAATTACTATACTTTGCATAACTCAGTTTGGTTATTCGCAGAGCACAACTGTTGAGTTCAGTGTAAATATGAATTATCAAATTGAGTTGGGAAACTTCTCTCCAGAGAATCAGTTTGTTGATATTGCAGGAACTTTTAACGAGTGGGGGGCAACACCTAACCCAATGACCGATGGCGATGCTGATGGGATTTATAGTGTAAGCATTTCACTCCCAGTTGGTGAGGTTGTAGGTTTTAAGTGTAGAATTGATGGGCTTTGGGATGGCAATGAGGAATTCCCAAACGGAGGCCCAAATCGAACTTACACCGTTGAGGAGGATGGCGTTGTAGAGTTTTGGTATAACGATGAGTTCCCATCATATATTCTTAATGTTTCAATTTCGTCATCAGCAGTATACGCCGAAGTGGGTGAGACCATCAATTTCTTCGATACTTCCACGGGCAACCCTGTGGAATGGATTTGGGAATTCCCGGGCGGAACTCCATCAACATCAACTCTGCAAAATCCATTGGTTACATACGCTTCCCAAGGAGAGTATAGCGTAACTCTTACCATAAAAAACGCTGACAACGAGCAGCAAACAAAAACATTTAGCGATTATATAAAAGTTGGATCAAAGCAAACCTTCTGGTGGAACGATGCAGTATTCTACGAAGTTTTTGTTCGGAGTTTCTACGATAGCAACTCCGATGGAAAGGGCGATATTCAAGGGTTAATTGAAAAGTTAGATTACCTAAACGATGGCGATCCGAATACGGACTCCGATTTGGGTGTTACCGGAATTTGGCTAATGCCAATTATGCAATCGCCTAGCTACCATGGTTACGATGCAACCGATTATCGAACCGTAGAGCAGGATTACGGATCGAACACCGATTTTGTTCAGCTCGTTAACGAGGCTCATGCTAGGGGTATTAAGGTGATAATCGACTTGGTTATGAACCATACCTCAAACCAGCACAACTGGTTTACTGAATCAACCAATACCGAATCGGATAAGCGCGATTGGTATGTTTGGAGCGATACAAACCCCGGCTTTTCAGGGCCATGGGGGCAAACCGTTTGGCACTATAGCAACGGAAGCTATTTCTATGGCCTATTTTGGTCGGGAATGCCCGACTTAAATTACAATACTCAGGCGGTAAAAGATGAAATGTTCGACATTGCTCGGTTTTGGCTCGAGGATATGAACGTTGATGGGTTTAGGCTCGATGCTGTAAAGTACATTTACGAAGAAGGTGAAGACTTGGAAAACCTCCCTGAAACTATCCAGTTTTGGAAAGATTTTCGATCATACTACAAGAG
>CAZGQZ010000005.1:33186-35041 GCA_964527985.1 uncultured Rikenellaceae bacterium
TTTCGACTAGGGCAAGTAGTATTAGCTATCGGATAATTGATTTATACGGACGTGAGCATAAAAGTGGAGTAATTACCTCTAACGGTTTAGCTGGTATTTATCCTATTAATACAAGCTCGCTTCCTTCGGGTGTTTACCTTATCCGCTTTTCATGGAAAGGAGCACAAGTGGTTAAGAAAGTAGTAATCCATTAGCATTGGTCAAACATAAAATGAAAGAGCTTTCACTTCATATTCTCGATATTACGCAAAACTCAATTTATGCAGGAGCAAAGGCAATTTCTATTGGAGTGATTGAGGATAGTTTGGCCGATCAGCTTATCATTACCATTGGCGATGATGGAAAAGGGATGTCCAAAGAGGTACTAAAAAGGGTTATCGATCCCTACACTACATCACGCACCACACGTAAGGTAGGCATGGGGCTTCCGCTTCTAAACGATGCTTGTAAAAGCACAGGTGGTAAGCTGCAAATTAATTCTACGGAGGGCGCAGGTACAACAGTAAAGGCAGTGCTCGGACTGAGCCATATCGACCGGCAACCCCTTGGTGATATTGTTGGGGTAATTGTTATGCTAATTTCTGCTAATCCAAACATAAAGTTTGAGTACACACACGTAAAAAACGGAAATCAGTTTTCACTTAATACCGATGAGGTTAACGAAGCGCTCGAAGGCATTCCTATCAATAATCCTGAAGTAGGAAAAATGCTGAAGGAGATGATTAGTTTAAATTTAGACGAATTATAAATAACCAACCTAGGTTATAAAACATAATCGTTTTACTTAAAATGTGTTACAGATTAAATAATTTTGCTTCCCAAAACTTACAATTCGATTGTTATTTCATTAACACATAAACCAAGGAGACCCAATTATGACAAAAGTAAAATCGTTGGCCGATCTTAAAAAGATGAAGGAGCAGCTTCAGTCAAAGATCGACCTCAGGGAAAAAGGGGAGGATCCTGAGAGCCGCGTGCAGGTTAAAGTTGCTATGGCAACTTGCGGTATTGCTTCTGGAGCCAAAACCGTGATGGAATTCTTCATCGATGAGCTCGAAAAGAGAAGCATCGATGCTGTGGTTACTCAAACCGGATGTATGGGCTACTGCTATGCCGAGCCTACCGTTGAGGTGCAACTTCCTAACCAGGAACCAGTGGTTTTTGGTTATGTTGACAACCAAAAGGCCGATGAGATTATTGAGAAGTACATCAAAAACGGCGAGCTGGTTGACGGCATTATTCCTATGAACTATAATACTATCGACAATCAATAACCCCTAAAGGAGGATAAGATAATGGCAAAATACAAATCGCACCTACTCGTTTGCGGTGGAACCGGTTGCCGAGCATCGGAAAGCGATTCCATTGTAGAGAGCTTAAAAGCTGAACTGGCCAAGAATGGCCTTGAGAACGAGGTGCAAGTTATAATGACTGGTTGCTTCGGTTTCTGCGAAAAAGGTCCTATCGTTAAGGTACTGCCCGATAACACGTTCTACACCGAGGTTAAGGGTGCCGATGCAGCGGAAATCGTTTCTGAGCATGTTATAAAAGGTCGTAAGGTTGAGCGTTTGCTTTACTCCGATCCTAAAAGCAAAGAGCACATCAGCGATTCGAAGCACATGGGTTTCTACAAAAAGCAAATCCGTATTGCGCTTCGTAACTGTGGTGTAATTAACCCTGAGAATATCGATGAGTATATCGCTCGCGAAGGTTACCAAGCCCTTGGTTCGGTTTTCGAAATGGGACCTGAGGCTGCTATCAAGATAATGCAACAATCTGGTCTTCGTGGTCGTGGAGGAGGAGGATTCCCAACAGGATTAAAGTGGGAGTTTGCATCTAAAAATAAGGCCGATCA
>CAZGQZ010000006.1:0-4034 GCA_964527985.1 uncultured Rikenellaceae bacterium
ACAATATACCCCATGGGCATGCAGTAGCCTTGAGCCTGCCGTTTTTTTTAGAGTTTAATTATGCTTTAGACAATGATAATTGTACCGATCCAAGAGGAGCCAGCGATGTAAAAGCACGCATAGAGAAAATTCTAAACCTAATTAATACCGATATAAAAAGCGCATATGCCGTTTTAGAAAATTTCTTTAACATGCTTGGAATTTCCATTGGTTTATTGGAATTAACTGAAGATTTCGATCCAAATAAAATAGCTGAGAACATTAACTTTGAAAGATTAAGAAATAATCCAAGAAAGGTGACAAAGCATGATGTTTTGCTGTTTTTATCTCAATCAATAGCCTTCCGTAAGAAAAGTAGTAACTAGCATTTAAGTATTAACGATAAAATATTGTAATGGTATCAATTATTCTGTACATCGACCCTGCTTCAACGAGTGCACTACTCTACATTATTATTGCCCTTTTAGCAACCATAGCCTTTTCGTTGAGAGGGTATTTTTACCGATTAAAAAACCTGGTTTTGGGAAGGGGCTTTATTGCAAGCGATGAGCTTGGTGGAACCGAAATTGTTTTTTACTCGGAGGGGAAACAGTACTGGTACGTTTTCTTGCCCATAATTCGTGCTTTAGAGAAAAAGGAAATTCCTTGTGCCTACTTAACATCTGACAAGGAAGATCCCGGGCTAGATTATCAGTCGGATTTATACACCAGTAAGTATATTGGAAATATAACCATGACCTCCGTTTATCTAAATAAACTTAAAGCGAAGTTTGTGGGGATGACCACACCTCAGCTCGATGTTATGATGATTCGACGGTCGAAAAGAGTACAGCATTACGGGCATATTGTGCATGCTCCAATTGATGTTTTTACCTATCGTAAGTTTGCTTTCGATTATTTTGATTCTGTTTTTTGTTCGGGACCACACCAAATAGAGGGTATAAAAAAATTAGAAGAAAAACGCGGTACGCAAAAGAAATTGCTTCTGGAAACAGGTTTAACCTATTATGATGTAATGCTAGATGATTTGAATAGCATAACCGCAGTAGAAAAAAGAAATCCTATAGTGCTGGTTGCACCCACTTGGAAAGAGTACTCAATTATTAACCGTTTTGGAGTTTCGTTTTTTTCGAGTTTGTTAAAGAACACCACTTTTGAGGTAATATTTCGTCCTCATCCACAATCTTATGTTAGCTTCCCTAAGCTTATGGCTGAGCTTAATGCGTTTGCCGAAAGTGAACCAAGATTATCCGTCGATACTAAACCCTCGGGTACTGAGAGCATGGCAAAGGCTGATATTATGATTAGCGACCTTTCTGGGGTGATTTGGGACTATGCTTTCCTCTTTTCCAAACCAGTACTTTTGCTAAAAACAGAGTTTGAAACGATAGAAGGGTTCGAGGGGAGTGAACTAAACTACCCAATGTGGGAGATGCGCGAGCGACCTAAGCTAGGTAGGATATTTACCGAGGAGGATATTGATAGTATTGGTGCCATAGCTAATGAGCTAATTGGCAATCCACCATCAGTACAGCTCGAAAAGCTAAGAGATGAGTCGGTGTACAATTTTGGTAATGCTGGTGAAACAGCAGCAAGTCAAATACTTGATATTGTTAAGAGGTTGAATAACGCAGACTAGTAATTAATTGAAGTAAGTTGATGAGTTTTTTTGATGTTCTATTATCCCCATTTATATATTTTATTGAGCAAGTTTATGCTCTTGCATATGGCTTAACCAATAACCATGGGCTATCGATAGTTCTGCTAAGCTTTGCCGTTTCGCTTATTCTTTTGCCCGTATTCATCCTTATTGAGAAGGCCAAAAAGCGCGACGACGCCAAAAAGCAGCGTATGAAACCCTTGGCCGATGAGATAAAACGTTGCTATAGGGGGCAAGAGCGCTACTACTACCTTAAAACCCTCAATCGGCAGCATGGATACAGCCCGCTAAAGGCATTGCTGCCACTGCTTAGCCTACTGCTGCAAATTCCCTTTTTCATTGCTGCCTACCAGTTTTTGGAAGGATATGCTCCTTTGGCTGGGCAGAGTTTCCTTTTTATCGACGACTTGAGCGCCCCCGATGGCCTGCTAGGTAGGGTAAATGTGCTCCCAATAGCCATGACACTGGTTAACCTGTTGACCGCGTATTTCTACACGCGGAACGGCCGAACCTCTGAGCTTAATCAGATGCTAGTGGTTGCATTGCTGTTCCTGATCTTGTTGTTTAACCTCCCCTCGGGTTTGGTGCTATACTGGACCATGAACAATGTGTTTAGCTTTTTTAGGCTTTTTATTACGAATAAAGAAGTGTTTAGTAAAGTCCAAGACAAGATCGTTGCTTTTATTAGAATGAATAAGCTAAAAGGTTTGTTTGTAAATTCGTTAAAACATTTTCCAAAGGCAGCAATTGTTTTCGTAATTTTTTTCGTTGGCCTAGTTGCATCTCAAATAAACTGGGCATTTAAGTATAACTTCGATACAATTGTTATTAGGATTATTATCTCATTTTTTGTTAGCTTATTTTTTGGTGGCATAACTGCAATTGTCTTTGCTTTGGCTAAAGAGAAGTTGGTTTTAGGGAGGGCTTTACTTGTAACCAATATAAGGTTCTATTTTGTAGCACTCTTTCTCGCTCTATATTTTCTTTTGGCTGCAAGTTTTTATTTTACGGGAACAAACGATAGCCTGCTAATAATTGCTTTGATTTTAGTGGCTATACTCGAAATAGTGAGCATTAGGAGTATGTTGGCCTATAAGGCAGTGCTTAAGAAATCGATTTTCAGGCTATTAGTTTTTGGTGTTGTTGTTTTTGCCTTTATCCAATTGCTTTGTGCTGGTGCCATTTTTAATGGAGGTGATTTTTCTTTCAAGATTCTTTCTCTAAACTTAAAAGCTCAGGATATAACATGGCTGAACTTTTCATTCATTGGAATTCTCATCATTTTAATTTGTAGCCCAGCTATATTTAAAAAGAAGTATGAGTATAGCTATTCGGTTATACAAAAGCAAGGTTGGCTTGTGTTTATATTGTCGGTATTCTACATACTAGGCCTGATTTTCTTTTGGAATCCAATGATTGTTTATTCATCATATCCAGCCAATTTTGATTTTCCAGCAATCAGTATTCTAACCAATAACCTTGTTTTTTTCATAGCTATTACAAGTGGTTTGCTTTTGATTTATTTTGTTTTACCCATTAGGTTTAGGCCAGTTGCAATTGTTGTTACTCTTTATATTTGTGTAGTTACTTTATTGTATAGTTCAATCATTCCATTCGATGTTGGTGTACTAAATGTAAATCACTTCTCAAACGAAAAAAACCTTGCAAAAGGTGACTTATACTATGCGCTTGAAGTATTCCTGCTTGTTGGGGTTTATTTTATAGTTGATTGGGTTTATCGAAGGTTTAAAACAGTGTATATTGTTTTAAGCATAGGTTTGCTTAATCTACTAGTAATTGGTCAAAGTTTCTATTTAACCAATAAAACAGGTGACTTGTTTGTAAAAGAAATAAAGGAAGTTAACAAAGATGCAGGAAATCCTATGATTAGCTTCTCTAAGCACCATCAAAATATAGTTGTATTTGTAATTGATGGGGCACAGGGTTGGTATATGCATGATTATATTTCAGAGGATGAAAGATATGGAGACGATTTTGCTGGCTTTACCTACTACCCAAATACTGTTGCCATGGCAAATTACACCTATGCTTCAGTTCCGTCCATTATGTGTGGTTACAAGTATTCTATTCCAAATATGAATAAAGACAGCAGTAGAACCATTATTCAAAAGGTTAGTGATGCTACCGAGGAGTTCTACGAGAAGATAAAAGGAGGGGGTTATGAGTTAACTTCAACAGTAATGCGTTATTCTTCAATTGATCATAGTAAGTTTGACACTCATATTCCTCACTGGCACGATACATGGTCAGAAAAACTTGACCTTGATGAACCAGAGGAAATGTGGTACACTCGTTTATGGGAAAATGCTGTTTTTTCTAGCGTTCCCTTATTCCTAAAACCAAAAATATACAA
>CAZGQZ010000006.1:4134-9830 GCA_964527985.1 uncultured Rikenellaceae bacterium
AGGAAAATAAAATTTCCTTGGAGAGGTTTCTTCATCTAAATGCATTGTTAATGGTTAAAGACTATAATCGCCATAATTCGCTTAAAACCGATTGGAGACTAATGAATACTGCTGATGTTAGTGCAATTGCTTTTGATATAAACGATCCAACTAAAGCGGATTCTACGTATCGATCAACTCAAACTTTTTTTACTGTTTGGCATCAAGATTTGAGAACCCGAGTAAAATACGAGCTTAAGCACGCATTTGAAATAGAGAATTATGTTTACGATTTAAATAATTGGACATCGATAAAGGAAGATTAAACCTTATTTTCTGTTATGCGTGACTATACACATAAAGCATATAAGCAGTATCTTATTGCTCTTTCATCTAGCATCAAGTTATTCCTTAGGTTTGACGAATATTTGACTGCTGCTGAAAAGCCAGATTCATTCTGTTTAATTCGTCACGATGTAGATAGGAAACCGCATTTAGCCCTTAAAATGGCTCGGTTAGAGCATGAAATGGGGATTAAGGCAACGTACTACTTTAGAATGAAATCTTGCTCGTATCAACCCCAGATAATTACTGCAATTGCCGAATTAGGCCATGAGATTGGATATCATTACGAATCGCTTTCTGATACTAATGGAGACGTTGATGAAGCTTTGATTGATTTTGAAAAGAACCTAGGTTTGCTTAGAGAAGTTGCAACAATAAAAACTTGTGCAATGCATGGTCAGCCATTAAAACCCTATGACAACAGGGATATTTGGCGTCACAGTAGCAATCATTCATACCTGAAAAATCAGCTTAATATTTTAGGCGAGGTCTATTTAGATATTGACTATACAGACATTGCCTACATAAACGATACAGGTAGAAATTGGACATCAGGAAAGGCTAACGTTCGCGATAAAGTTAATTCACAGGTAAATGCTGATTTCTCCTCGGGTTACAAGTTGCTTGAGTACTTTAAGAATAATCCCCATCCAAAAATTTGCTTTCAAATTCATCCTGAAAGATGGAACGATAACCATATTGGTTGGACTATCCAATTATTAAGGGACTCTATAACCGCTTTGGCTAAACGTATACTAAAACTATTTAGGTAGTTAACCTAAAGTTTACTAATTGTAATAGTTTTAGTTTTATTGTGTTTTTTGTTAATGCATTTATTGCTTTTGGGGAATTAAAGCATCGTTTACTCGTCGTTCTCCTCCCCACTTTTCCCTATTTCCTTATCTAAAAGTTTTAGCGCAAAAACACTTGCTTTGTAGGTTACGTAAATTAGCACTGGCCAGCTTATTAGCCAAATTATTGATGGTATATGGTTCATTTCTCTTTGTTTTTGCGTTTGTTTATTTGCTAGTAAACGTGATGTCCGCTATCGTCTTTTACATCGTCAGGGTTAATCTTCTTTTTGTCAATTGAGCGCCATGCGTAGAAAATGTAACCAATTACCACCGGAACCAAAAGCGATATGTAAGTCATGGCGGTAAGCGTGTAATGGCTCGATGAGGCATTCTCAATAGTAAGAGAACTTTGTAAATGGAACGAGGGGTAAAAACTGGTATTGTTATACCCAAGTACCCAGAAAAGCGATAGCACAGTTAAAAAGGTGCCCGGCCCTGAATACCAAATGCCCTGTGTGCTTTTTTTGAAAAATGCAATGCCAATACCGTAAAGTACAAGTACCACTCCAACTAGAAGAAGAGTTAATGCAACGGGCATCTCAAGGTAGTTGTTAAGGTATTTGAATGGTTCCATGAAAACTTCCTTGGTTATAGGGTCGTAAGCAAAACCATCCTTGGAAAGTATTCTTACTAAAAAGTAAAGGAAGAAAACCAGAAAAATTGCCGCATTAATTCCAACCTGTTTACGACCCCTTTCGCGAATTGGGCTATAGTCAACATTATTAATAATGTACATTGCTCCAAGGGTGCGCGCTAAGAATAGCACGGCCAATCCGAGAGCGATATTGGTAAAGTTGAAAAGAATTTCTAAGCCGTAAAGTTCCGTTTGCCAAGTTGATAGATTGTATTCGTTGCGAATAAAATCGCTACCAGTAAAAAATGTGGCTACGGCAGCGCCAAGTAAAAAAGCACCCAGAAATCCGTTTATATAGAGAAACCATTCATAGGTACGTTCGCCCAAAAGGTTTCCCTTTTTTCGTCTAAACTCAAACGATACGGATTGAAGCACAAAGCAAACCAGAAAAATTTTCCATGCATAGTATGCTCCACCAAACGAGGTTGAGTAGAAGAGCGGAAACGATGCAAACATGCCTGCGGCAAAAACAACAAGCGTAGTAAAGGTAAACTCCCATTTACGGCCAATGGAGTTAATAACCATGTTTTTCTCCTCTTTGGTTTTGCCCAGTACGTCGATTAGCGTTTGCCCTCCCTGTACAAACAGAAGAAACACTAGGCCAGAACCTACTACTGACATTATTAACCACCAGTATTGCTGCAGCTGAAAGTGCGATAAAGCGCTAAGCATGAGAACCTCCTTCCTTTTTTTCGTCAACTTTATTGTCTGGCCCTTTTCTTATGGCGAGGTACATAATTCGAGCCTCCGCTGCCACAAGGGTTAGTAGCAGTATTAGGAACATCCAAAAGGTTAGTATTACAGCACTTGAATTAATGTTTGAAGTAGAAACCATAGTAGGGAGCAATCCTTGAATTGTCCATGGCTGGCGGCCTACTTCGGCAACAATCCAACCAGCCATTGAGGCTATCATGGCCAATGGGAAGCTCCAAATGCCAACCCATAAAAGCCATTTCTGTTTCTCAAGCCTATTTTTAACAGCCAAATATAGGAAAAGCGCAGCAATGGCAACAAAAGCAAAACCTAACATAACCATAATATGGAAGCTATAAAAGATAAATGGAATGTTAGGCAGAATGCTCTCGGGGTTATGCAAATGGCCGTAACCCATGTAGTAGTAGTTCTCCTTAAAAACAGCGAGCGATTCTTCCATTTGTGTCGCATCTCCTTGTGCGTAAGCTTCCTTGTAGGCAGCAAGCGCATCGAGGGCAATTTTCCCTTTCTCCATCTTTTCGCTGGCCGACATAATGCTGTATTTGTCGTTTCCGTAAACCAAATCGTTGGCTCCGGGTACAAAGGCATCAAGACTGCGGTAACCAAGTAACGACAAAAGCTTAGGTATTTCAATTTTGATGATGAAATCGTCAATGTCATCGCCAACCTTTTTACCAGGGTTTAGTATGCCAAAGGCAACAAGGCCAGCGCCCTCGGAGCCATCGTAAAGCCCCTCCATGGCTGCTAGCTTTGCTGGTTGGTGCTGCGCCACGTTGTAGGCCGATCCATCGCCAGTGAGCACCACAAAAAGGCTCGAGAGGAGCCCAAACACTGAGGCGATAACTATACTTCGTTTGGCAAGTAGGATGTTTCGTTTTTTGAGCAAATACCAACCGCTAACGGCAATTACAAAGAATGCCGAAATGATAAAGCACGAACCGATGGTATGTAAAAATTTGTTTATGGCAAAGGGCGAGAGGAGTACGCTCCAAAAATCGACCATCTCGTGGCGAGCCGTATCGGGGTTAAACTCCATACCTACAGGTAGGTTCATCCATGCATTAGCAACCAGTATCCAAAGTGCCGAAAGGCTTGCCCCAAAGGCAACTAGGTAGGTTGACAGTAAGTGGAATTTCTTCCCAACTTTACCCCAGCCAAAAAACATTACGGCAATAAATGTCGATTCGAGGAAGAATGCCATAATCCCCTCGGCGGCAAGGGGAGCGCCAAAAATATCGCCCGATATCCACGAGTAGTTGCTCCAGTTTGTACCAAACTCAAGCCCCAAAATAATTCCCGTACCCACGCCAATGGCAAAGTTTATCCCAAATAGTTTTGCCCAAAACTTGGCCACTTTTTCCCAGTGTGGGTCGCCAGTTTTAACATGTATGGTTTGGGCAATGGCAATGATATAGGTTGTTCCAATGGTGATTGGAATAAAAAGCCAGTGAATTATAGCGGTCATGGCAAATTGTAGCCTCGACCAGTTCACCAGCGTCATATCAATGTAATCCATCATATATATAGGTTTTAGGTTTGTTAAGCAAATCTTTCATTACCTCATTGCTCCTATGCTCGTCGCTTTCCCACTTGGGTTTTAGGTAACGAGGGTAGAGGAATCCTTTTAGGAAACCATAAAAAATAAGAATTTTAATGAGTACAATTAGCAAAAGAGCTTTTGCCAACTTTGAGTAGCGAAAGGTGTTTACTGCGGTTACTGCTATTTGCGCAATGCCTAAAAAGAATGCTTTCATTTGATAGCCAGTCGCTTTTGGTTTGATGCTAACAGTATGTTTTTTCTCATACTAGCACCGTTTCACCCATAATTATTTGCCAACTAAAGTAGCAAAAAAATGCTTTTGTGTGCTTTAAGCTTTTTAATTAATCATTAAACTAAATAAAAAACCAGTGTCTTTCATGGTTTTGAAAAACACTGGTTTTTTTATGAAATTAGATTTGAATAATTTCCTAATTGTCTTGAATACACCTTACAGATAAACCCGAACTTTTGTAAAAGCTTTTTCTGTTAATAATTGGAGAGTTGTAATGCATGTATCGATACATTGAATTGTCATCGCTTGCAGGAGTTGAAGTCCACCAAAAACCGTTTTCACCAATAGCTATAAAAGCATCAATTTCCAATGCACCACCTGGCAAAGCAGTAAATCCGTATTCGTTTGTTGCACCAGTATTTGGGGAAATCCAATAATCAGTTCCTGTTGCCTTTAGCTTTCCTCCTTCATCTGTTCCTCTTTCGCCCTCAGTTTCTTCGGCTTCCTCTGGGCTCATGCCAATATAAATTTCCAATGTTTTCCATTCTTCATCCGAAGGTATGTGCCATCCAGCAGGGCATAAGCCTCGTGGGTCGGAAACAGCATGCCAGTTATATAGTTTTCCATATGTATCAGCATAATTAGCATTACCATCATAGTTTTCGTAGGCTCCTGAAGTATTGGCGGAGCTTATCCCAGTTGGAATAAAATCACCATTACTGTACTTTGTTGTGTTCAGGTTTTCTACCATCCAAACTTGCGTGCCAATTTTAACGGTGTTGTAGGTATTGCCATCAGCATCTTGAACGTTTGTAATGTTGTTATTGTTTTCATCATTTTCATCATCCTTTGAGCAACTTGACATTAATATGGTTGCAAAGCCAAGGATTATTGTAACTGCCACTAAAAAATTGTTTTTCATAAGTTTAGGTTAAGGGTTAGTATTGGTTGCGAAATTGTTTGTTTTAAAGTAAGCCTTTAGTAAAAGGCTAAATAAAAATTCTGTATCTAAGATAATTAATAAAAATATTATAAATAACTGTTGTGCAGCAGTTTTCGTTTTTAGATATAATACTTTTCCTAATTCTTTTACCTTTGCAGCAAAACCAAGCATATGAGCAAAGGACGAGAGTCGAAACCCCACATTGGCATTTACGGAAGGCGCAACAACGGCAAAAGTTCGCTAATAAATATGCTAACGGGTCAATCGGTAGCTATTGTATCGGAACAGGCGGGTACAACCACCGATCCGGTAAAAAAATCGCTGGAAATTCTAGATTTTGCCCCTGTAATACTAATCGATACTGCTGGTATCGACGATGTTGGCGATTTGGGAACTAAGCGTATTGAGAAAACCCTCGAAACGGTTAACCATATCGATTTGGCCATTTTGGTAAT
>CAZGQZ010000006.1:9930-13345 GCA_964527985.1 uncultured Rikenellaceae bacterium
CCCGATTCGTCGTGGCAAACACCAAAGCTTTTGGGGGGCATTATTGCTAAAAATGATGTTGTGCTGCTAATTGCCCCAATCGATAGCGAAGCGCCCGCTGGGCGGCTTATCCTTCCTCAGGTGCAGGCTATTCGCGATACGCTCGATAACGATGCCGTTGCCATTGTGTTGAAGGAAACAGAGGTTGCTGCATTCCTTAAGAACACAGGCATAAAACCAGCCATTGCAGTTACCGATAGCCAAATATTTTCGCTGGCCAACTCGTTAATTCCTAATGATGTTCCGCTAACCAGCTACAGCATTTTGTTGGCTCGCCTTAAGGGCGATTTTGAGCGGTACATTGAGGGTACACCCAAAATTGCAGAGCTAAATCATGGCGATAGGGTGCTAATACTCGAAAGTTGCACACATCATGTTTCATGCGAGGATATTGGACGATTTAAAATTCCTGCATGGATAAGGAACTTTACAAAAAAGGAATTGGAGTTTGATGTTGTTGCAGGGCTCGATAAGTTGCCTCTTCCCATTACTCGCTATGCATTGGTTATCCAGTGTGGTGGTTGCGTTATTACTCGAAAGCAGCTGCACTCGAGACTGTTGCCAGCCATTGAAGCAGGCATCCCCGTCACAAATTTTGGGCTTGCAATTGCTTACGTTCAGGGGATTTACGATAGGGCTGTGGCTGTGTTTAAGTAGAAGTTACAAAACCTAAAGAAAATCCCAAGCTGATCTCAAAAAACTTTATCTTTGAAAAAAAGAAGAGGATGCAACAACTATTAGAAAAACGGAAGAAAGAGTTAATAGCAATTTGTCAGGCGCTTAACATCAAAAGGCTTTATGCCTTTGGCTCTGTTGTGTCCGATAACTTTAGAGACGATAGCGATATCGATTTTCTAATCTCATTTGCTGAAAACCTTTCCGTTGACGAATATACTAAGAACTACTTCACTCTTCACTACAAACTTAGAGAACTTTTTAACCGAGAAATTGATATTGTTACCGAACGAACTCTTTCAAATCCTTACTTTATTGAAAGTATAAATGAATCGAAACAGTTGATTTATGAAGCGTGAAACCAAAAAGTACCTATTTGATATCAAAACTTCCATTGATTCAATTTTTGAGTTTATTGGAGAGAAGAGAAATTTCTTTGAATATCAAAACAATAAGTTGTTAAGACGGGGTATCGAAAGGGAAATTGAAATAATTGGAGAAGCAATGAATCGAATAATGAAAATTGCACCCGACATCCAAATTGAAAATGCAAGGCAAATAGTAGATACCAGAAATTGGGTGATTCATGGCTACGACAAAGTGGATGATGTTGTTATTTGGGGAATTATTTCCAATAGTTTGCCCAAACTAAAAGAAGAAGTTGAATACTTATTGACAAAAGATTAATAATCAACCCAGAGAAAAACGAGAGGACAACAGAATAAAAGTTTCACTCAAGAAAAAGCCTCACTATTCTACCCTAAACTTAATTATTACTTCACTGCTATTCCCCAGTCCATCAATTGCAGCTACTGTAACTGTATGGGATTGGTTGGCTTTAAATGCTGTAAGGGGCTTGTTATATGCCTTTTGGCTTGAGCCATTAACAGATACCAGTAGTTTTTCAGTCCCCACAATATCGTCGGTAGCCGACAGATAAAGGGTTACCCCTTTACTAAAAACGGCAATACGTTCGCCGTTTTCCATTACAACGCTATGTGGTTTTACCGAAAAATGATGGAAAATTTCTGGAGCGTTGTCATCAACCGAAAGGTTGAGTTTGCCTATGTTAAGGTTTTCAACGTTATCCCATGCAGTTGCTGAAATAGTATAAGACCCATTGTTTTTAAGGCTGAACTTTTCGGTGTATTGTTTTGGCGAACTCTCGTTTACCTTGTACTCAATGCGGTTTAGTCCCGATCCGTTATCGGTAGCACTAATGCTGACAAGGGTTTTTGGGCTAACCCAAAGGGTATCTCTAAGCGTTAAGCGAGGGCCGCTAAGGTTAAATGTAATTTTAGGCCCAGTAATATCAACCTCGGGCATGGAGAACTGTTGCCCTTCGGTATCGCTAATTCCTTTGTTGTTTACGTTGTCAATTGCATACGATTTAACGGTTACAGCACCGCTAAGTTCCGAGAGGTAAATGGGCTTTTCGTAAAGTTTAAAGGGTTGGTTGTTTATGGAGTAGTGAATTTCCTTAACGCCGGCTTTATTGTCAACGGCAATAATGCGAAGCTGGCTTCGTCCCGATGAGAATTCGCGGCCAGCAACCATGTACGTATTGCCCATAATCTCTTCAAATACCATAGGTGGAGTTTTATCCATATAAAAGCTATGGGTTTTATTGTCTTCTTTGTTACCTACCTTATCAATGGAGTACCAGGTGATTGTATGTTCACCCTCGGTAAGTTTTGAAATGCTAATGGGTGCTTTGTATGGGATTGGGTTATTTTCGTCAATTAAGAAGTAGGTATCCTTTATGCCATTCTTGTCGTTGGCAATAAGTTCGAAGCGCGTGGTAGCGGCTACTACGTTGTTATGCTTTGGTTCGTTAGTTATTAGTTCAGTTATTGGGGGCGTGGTATCAACCACAATTGTGCGTTCGCCTTCATCCTCTTTGTTTCCAACGTTGTCAATGGCGTAGAATTTTAGCAGGTATTCACCTTCTTTGTCGAAAACAAGTGGCTTTTCGTAGACTGTAAAACTGCTGCCGTTTACAGAGTGATGTATTTGGGCAACACCCGAGTTGGCATCGTTTGCCATGAACTCAACGGTAGCAATACCTGAAATGTAAATTGTATTATCTTGCTGAAAACCTTTCTGTGCATCGAAACTGGTTGATGTTTTTGGCGGGCGACCATCGGCATAAAGGTCGAACCGAATTTTGCGACCAAGGTATAGGTTTAGGTGCGTTAGGTAGTGTGGTCCATGCCCATCCCAGTACATTGGTTCGCCCTCGGGTTGTTGACTTTTTAGCCTAACAGCATCTTTGCCATCGGGTGATGTGGATAGGTACAGATTTACTGGCGTTTTGGGATTTACGAATAATCGTCCGGTGCTGTCGGTATAAAATGTGCCCTCGTCTTGTGCTATAAGATGAGTTGAGGTTAAAACCGATGCTATTATAAATAGAAATATATGCTGTAAATATCTCATATCTTGCTAGTGTAATTGTTTAGGGTAACATTTTCGATACTACAAGTTCAACCCTACGGTTTGCCTTGTGCATCTCCTCAGGGCATTGTATCCCGTCGGTGCACTCATTAACTGGTTGGGTTTCGCCGAAACCTTTTGCGTGCAATCGCTTTTCGGGAATTCCTTTCGATTTAAGAAAGCTAACTACCGCTTGGGCTCTTCCTTGAGATAGGGTTAAATTGTATTTCGCATCTCCTCTGGAATCGGTGTGCGCTCTAATTTC
>CAZGQZ010000006.1:13445-21147 GCA_964527985.1 uncultured Rikenellaceae bacterium
TATGATGCCTCAACCCCCGACATATCATCGGTTGCCGAAATGGTCATTTGCGAGCCAACTTCAGCAAAGTAAGTATTGCCGTAGCTAAATAGCAGCCCGTTTGTGAATATGGGCTTGGTTATTGGCGCCTTACCATCGGCAAGGATTTTGAATCGGATGTTCATGTTTCGCTCCAAATCTTTATGAACTATGTAGTGCGAACCTGGTCCATCCCATTCCATGGGGTTTGCTAGCTTGTCGTTGCTTGGAACTTGAATTTGCTTTTCGGGTGCATCGGCGGGTGCTATAAAAATGTATGCAGGAGCATCGGCTCGGGTAATAACCTGCCCTGTGCTGTCGGTGTAAAGCTTTGCTTCGTGCTTATTTGGCTCTTGCCCAAAAACTGTTACGAGCAAGCCCAGAAGAAAAGCCAGAAAAGCTAGAGAGAATCTCATTATGCTAATTTTTGCTGGTTATGCTGTTGTGCTATTGTGTTGATATTTACGGTAAATATAGACATTTGCCTTAAACTGTAAACTCGTTCGGGTCAATTTTAAACCCAATAACAATTATATCGTCAATTTGCTTTTTGTGGCTTTTCATCCACTCATCCATGCGCTTCTCAAGCACTAGCTTTTGCTCAGGCATGGGCAGGGTGTGTATTTCTAAGAGAAGCTGCTTAAACCGTTTTGTCCCAAATTTTTGTCCGTGCAATCCTCCAAACTGGTCGGTAAAACCATCGGAGAATATGTAAAATGAGGTTGGGCTATCAACGTTAATGGTGTGAAGCGTAAACTCTCGTTCGTCCTCCTTTTGTATGCCACCAACGGGAAGCGAATCGCCCCTGAGGTAATTTAGTTCTCCGTTTGCAATATAAATTACCGGATTTTTTGCGCCTGCAAAAAGCACTTTTCGGCCATTATCAACAATGCTGCAAATGGCCATGTCCATGCCATCTCTGTTATCGGTTGTGTGCTGTTTTAGCAAGCGCCTAATGGTGTTATGTAAATGCCTTAGTATTTCGTGGGGTTTAACTATTGCGTTTCGTACAATGGTTTCGAGCAGGTTAAAGCCAATCATGCTCATAAATGCACCCGGAATACCGTGACCTGTACAGTCGACAGCGGAAATTAGAAAACCTTTTTCGTTTTTAGGTAAGCTATGCAGCTTGATAAAATTTTTGTGTTTTTCATCGTCTAGCGAATCGGGTGTGCCATACCCAGTAAACCAGTAAAAATCGCCGCTTACAATATCGCGAGGTCTGAAAAGGATAAATGAACTATCCTTGAGTATCGAAAGGTTTTCTGCCGGAGGCAGCATGGCCTCTTGTATGCGCTGCGCATAGTTTATGCTGCTGGTAATATCGCGGTTTTGCTTTTCAATTTTATTGAAGGCTCCTTCTAAATCTTGGTTAACCAATTCAATGAGTTCCTTTTGTTTGGCAATTTCAATGTTCTGTTTTCGGAGCTTATCGTTGGCTTTTTTCTTAATTCGAAGGTTGTAAAAGAAAAGCATGGCAAAGGCTAGAACTACAAATATGATGAATAGAAACACATTGCGAACAAGCTTCTGGTTTTTAATTATGGCATCTTTCAGCTCCTTTTCCTTGTTTAGCAAATCAATTTGCATTTGACGCTCTTTCGATATTTGCTCAATTTGCTCAAGATTTTCCTCAGTTTCTTTTAGCGCTCGCTGCTTATCGAGCAGCTCCTTTTCGGTTAGCTGTTTTGCCTGTTCAATTTCGGTTACCTTGCTTTGGGCATCTTCAACAATTTTTCGAGCTTCGCTGTCGCGTTTCCGTAACTCCTCGCGCTGAATTTTTCGGCTAATTGCCGTATACATGGCAAAATACTCGGCCGATTTTTCGGAGTTACCCATTTTCTCGTACACATCGGCAAGCAGCGAGTAGCAGTTGCGAAGCAATTTCGCATCGTTTAGCTCGCGAGCAATAGCGTTGGCCTCTTCTAAGGTTTTTGCCGCATGGGTGTACTTTTGCATTTCGGTTTGCACGTTGGCAATGTTTAGCAGCGAAGCGGCTATG
This sequence comes from uncultured Rikenellaceae bacterium, assembly GCA_964527985.1. Classification (GTDB taxonomy): domain Bacteria; phylum Bacteroidota; class Bacteroidia; order Bacteroidales; family Tenuifilaceae; genus Perlabentimonas. Next base: position 15,466 of record CAZGQZ010000006.1, read on the forward strand.
TCGGGTTTGCGGCTCATTTGCCGGGCAATGCTCAACGATTTGTTAAAGTACGATAGGGCTTTGGGGTAATCCTCCTCATCGGTATAAATCATTGCTATGTTATTGTTGAGCATTCTTATGGCGTTATTGTTGCCAATGCGTTCGTTTAGGGTTATGGTTTGTTCAAATAACGGAATTGCTTTGTTGGGAAAACCGTTTACCCAGTATATAGTGGCTGCTTTATTAAGATGAAAGGCTGCCTGATTAAAATCGCCTGCATTTTCCAATTCATTGGCTTTTGCCTTGTGCTCTTCAATTTCCTGAGCTAGCGCTTGGGATAACTCGGTGCTAAACTGCGCATTTAGCGCTGTTGCGTTTAACAGCAGAACGGATATTGCAAAAACATTGAAAGCCCTTTTTAGCATAGCGAAGGTTTTTTAGTAAGGAATAATATTTATTGGCTTATCGAGCATGCGCATTAAGTCTTTTCCCTCATCAAGCAAATCGTCGTCATCCTCGGGATAGTGCCAATTGATGTTAACCTTAATGCCATTTTGGGTTAAGCTTTGCAGAAGCGATAGCAAATCAATCATTCGTTTTTGCGATGAAGAGTTCATGTACTCAAGCTTTAAATCAACAGTGGTGTTTTGTTTTGCGCTTTCAGTGTACTTTTTTATCTGTTCATCAATGGGAGCAAAAAAGGCTATTGAGTCTTCGGGCAGGAGTTTACCTGTAAACTTTATAGTACCGTTTTCAAAATCAACTAAAACCTCGGGGGTATCCTCTTTTTTCTCAATGGTAAAGATGCTCATGCTACTTAAGGTTTTACTATTTGGTGTATTCACAAATATAGCAGAATTAAGCCCTCTGTTTAATTATCGAGCAGCTTAAATTTGGTGATATTGGTCAACGCAATACGCTAGCACATCCGAGTTTTTCTTATATGCAGTTTTCTATCGTTGCCAAACTTATGCTAATATTGTCAATTAGCTATATTTGCACATTAAAAGGTGTGCTATGCTTAAAGTTGCAGTCGATTTTGACGGTACCATAGTTGAGAATAAATTCCCTGCCATTGGTAAACCAATGCTTTTTGCTTTCGAAACGCTAAAGGCTATGCAGCAAAAAGGAATGCTGCTAATCCTATGGACCGTGCGCAAGGGAAAAGAGCTCGATGAGGCCGTTGCCTTTTGCAGAGAGAATGGCGTTGAGTTTTACGCCGTAAACGCCAATTACCCTGAGGAGCGATTCGATTTTGAGATCTCGCGGAAAATTGAAGCCGATGTTTTTATCGACGACCGAAATATTGGCGGCTTTATAGGATGGAGTAACGTTTGGCAATCTTTTTTCCCCGAAGAGAAGAATACCATAAAAGAGCAAAAGGTGGTTTCGGGTATTAACCGAAAACCCTTTTGGAAAAGAATGTTTATGAAGTAATACGATTCAGAAAAAATGAAAAAGAATTTCATAGTAACAATCATCCTAAGCGCTGTGTTGCTGACTATGTTGGCTTGCACAAGCGAAAATTCTTCGCAAAATAAACAGGCTCAAAAGCATAATGAAACCTTGCAGCTAGTTGGGTTCAATAAACCAATTAACGGCGAGCTATTTAGTTTGGGTGATAATGTAGAGGTTAGCCTTAGGTTAAAGAACGATTCTATAGCGCCTGACTCCATAGTTTTCTTTATTGATGCCGAACGTATAAATAGAGTTTCGGAACTTGAGTTTAACCAACCTACCGCTAACCTAAGGTTGGGAACTCGACAGCTACGAGCAACAGCATGGCTTAATGGGCAACGACAAACCGCATCGGTTGGGATTAAGCTGAAGAGTAACGTTGAGCCAACGAAGCTAACATACAAGGTAATTAATACCTATCCTCACGATATAAACGCCTATACACAAGGGCTTTTTTTGCATGATGGTAATCTTATTGAGAGCACAGGCCAAAAGGGAATGTCGAGCCTTAGGCGTGTTGAAATTAAAACCGGAAAAATACTGCAAAGCGTAAACCTCGAAAGGCAATACTTTGGCGAAGGAACCACCATGTTCGATGGGGAGATTTATCAAATTACCTGGACCTCGCGAAAGGGGTTCGTATACAATCCCGATACCTTCGATTTAATTAGAACCTTCGATTATCCTACGCAGGGATGGGGCCTAACAACAATGGGCGATATGCTTATTATGAGCGACGGCTCAAATATTCTGTACTTCCTCGAGCCCAAAACGTTTTCGGAGATTAAGCGTGTTGAGGTGTTTGATAATAACGGACCAGTTAATCAGCTTAACGAGCTGGAACTTATCAACGGAAAGGTTTACGCCAATGTGTACCTAACCGATAAGGTTGTGGTTATTGATCCTAGCACAGGAGTAGTTGAGTCCGAAATTGATTTTACAGGCTTGCTGAGCGATAATGATAAGCATAGAAATATCGATGTGCTTAACGGAATAGCATGGGACAGCAAAAGCCAAAGGCTTTTTGTTACAGGCAAAAACTGGCCAAAACTTTTTGAGGTAGAGCTAAACGTTTTCTGATTTATTTTGTTGACTATTTGGGTATGCTAAACATACCTTATTTAATATTCTTATACTTAACCAAAAATAATTACTATGAAACGAATTACATTTTTATCAGTATTCTTTGTAATGCTATCGGTTATGGCCGTGAGCCAAGATTCCAAAATGTGGGTTGGTGGATCTATAAATTTCAATAATATTAATAATGATGGTGACAAAGGAACTGGGTTTTCCATTATGCCTGAGTTTGGCTATGCCATTAACGAGAGTTTTACCGTTGGTGGTGCATTAGGCTATAGCACTGAAATTATCAATATCGATGGCGATAAGGATACCGATAATGTGCTGTCAATTGTGCCGTTTGCAAGGTACTCGGTAATTAACCTCGATAAGATTAGCATTTTTGCACAAGGCGAATTGCCTCTTAGTTTTTACAGCGGAACCAATTTCGATGGTTCATCAAAGGATAGCCAGAATTCAATTGAAATTGCGCTACGCCCAGGGTTAAACTACTCGTTCAACGAGCATTGGGGTTTTAACATGCTTATGCCATCGGTTTTCTCATTCTTAACCCATAGCGATAATTTTTCTACTGTTAACTTTGGGATTAATAACGGCTACACTATTCAAACCTATTTGCTTAGTACATCTATTGGTTTTATCTATAAGTTTTAGATTTATACTTAAGATATTTAAAAGGGCTGCGAGATTTTTCGCAGCCCTTTTTTGTTTATGTTCTATCCAAACATAATCTCGTAAGGGCGTCTAATTTTCGCCTCAAAATCCGTTAGCACAATAAGGCCGTTTGCGCGAAAAAACTCTTTGCCATCCATGTAAAAAATAATTCCCGGTACGCTTAGCATGCGCAGCTGAGCCGCCAGCTCCTTGTTTTCGGCAGCGTTAATGGTAACCATTTCAATTTTTGGGAATTTTTGTTGCACCAAGTCTTTTACTTTTGGCCTAAGCGTATTGCAAATATCGCAGCTAGTATTGAATAGGTAAAGAAGAACAGCGCTGTTCTGCGCAATATAATGCTCCCATTTTTCGGGGGTAAAATTTGTTTCGGTGCTCATTCTGTAACGTTGTTAAATCTGTTGCCCTGGTTATTTGAATCTAAATCTCATGTAAATTTAAACATACTTAACAGTTTAGCATGAGTTTTGTTAGCGGTTATACTCTGAAAAATGTAAAGATTTAAGCAAGTTCTAAGTTTAACGGCATTGTTTTTAACTAAGCAATAAACCTTTAGAATACAAGTTATAGTTACATTTGCACCCTATATAACACCTGTTTTAATTAACCTATGAAAAAGATTTTTTCAGCCAAGCAATACCTTGCGCTGGCTATTCTAGTTTTTTTGTTTTCGTCAGCATTAGGGCAATCCCGATTCACCATAAGCGGGTTTGTTTACGAGAAAGGTAGCCGTGAGTCGATGCCTGGTGTAAACATATATGTGCCGGGCACAACCATTGGTACTGTGTCAAACAGCTATGGTTTTTATTCGCTTACCTTACCCACGGGTGAGTGGGAGGTTGCATTCTCGTTTGTTGGTTATCAGGTGAGGCAGTTCGAAATTGTGCTCGACAAAAACATTGAGCTAAACGTTGAACTCGATCCCACAATTGAGCTCGAGGCGGTTGAAATTCGAGCCGATATGCCAAAGCAGTCGAGCCGAAGCGCTCAGATGAGCGTTGTGGAAATTCCCATTAAACAGATTAAGGCCATTCCTGCTCTCCTTGGCGAAAAGGATGCGCTTAAGGTTATTCAGCTTATGCCTGGTGTTCAAAAGGGAAGCGAGGGCACTAGCGGCTTGTATGTTAGGGGAGGGGGTCCCGACCAAAATCTTATAATTCTCGACGATGCCACGGTTTACAACGCATACCATCTGTTCGGGTTTTTTTCGCTGTTCAATGGCGATGCCATAAAAAGCATCGAGCTAACAAAAGGTGGCTTTCCTGCTAGGTATGGTGGCCGTTTATCGTCGGTGCTTGAAATTGTGATGAAGGATGGTAATAAGGAGAAAATTTCGGGCGAAGCAGGCATTGGCGTGCTATCATCGCGCTTGGTGCTCGAAGGGCCAATTGTAAAGAACAAATCATCGTTTTTAGTTTCGGCTCGCCGAACGTACTACGATATTCTGGCTCGTCCGTTTATTCCAAGCGATGTGGGTTTTGGCCTTTACTTTTACGATTTAACCGCTAAGGCTAACTGGGAGATAAATAGCAAGAATAAAGTATACCTAAGCGGATACTTTGGGAAAGATAAATTTTCGGGGAGTGAGGAGTACGGAAATGATTACTACGAATCTGGTCTTTTCTGGGATAACGCAACCACAACCCTTAGGTGGAACAGCGTGCTTAGCCACAATTTGTTCTCAAATCTTTCGCTTATCTTTAGTAACTACAGGTTTAAAATTTATGCGCTTCAGGAGTATAGTAGCAAAAGATTTGAACTCTCGTATCGTTCGGGGATTCGCGATTTTGGGTTAAAGTACGATTTTTCGTGGCAGCCTTTATCAATGCTTACGGTTAGGTATGGGCTAAACTCTGTTTGGCACAGCTTTAATCCTAGCGCTGTGGTGCTAAAAGATGATTATATTGGTGAGAACATTAGCGAAGTACAAACCATTAATACTTTTGAGTCGGGGCTTTATGCCGAGGGTGAGGCAAAAATTAGCGACCGAGGAATTGTTAATGCGGGGCTTAGACTTTCTCACCACTACTATAACGATGATTCGAACCTGAGCCTCGAGCCACGTGTATCGGGAAGTTACTATCTCAATAGTACCATGTCGGTAAAGGCGTCGTACGCAAAAATGAACCAGTATATACACCTGCTTACCAGTACGGGAATTGGATTGCCAACCGACCTGTGGGTGCCAGCAACAACCGATGCTCCCGCGCAAAATAACTGGCAAACAGCCCTGGGCCTTGCTAAAGATCTCCCCGATTTATCAACAACCATCTCGCTGGAGGGATACTATAAAGAGTCGAAAAATGTAATAACCTATCGCGAGGGGGCAAACTTTTTAATGATTGACGATCCGGAAAATGCCAACGAGGTGAAATGGGAGGACAATATTACAAGTGGCATTGGCTGGTCGTATGGCGTTGAGCTTTTAGCTCATCGAAAATCGGGTAGGCTTACAGGTTGGGTTGGCTACACGCTATCGTGGACTAAGCT
>CAZGQZ010000006.1:21247-32599 GCA_964527985.1 uncultured Rikenellaceae bacterium
TTCCATAAAAAGTTCGAAAAGCACGAGCGTACATGGGAGTTTAGCATATACAATGCATATAATCGACGGAATCCATTCATCTATTTTGTCCGAACGGAGTACGATTATAACCCAAATACCGGCGAATCAACATCAACAACCAAGCTAAAGCAGCTTAGCCTTTTTCAGCTAATCCCTTCGGCCTCATGGTCAATAAAATTCTAATCCGAGTAGATATGCAAAGAGTAGTCTTCTTTTTCGCAGTAATTCTTATCAGCATAACATCGTGTATTGATGATGTTGATAATATAAAACTACCTAATGTTGAGCCAAAGCTGGTGGTTCAGTCGTTTATTACCCCAAACGACTCGGTGAAGGTTTATGTTTGGCTTTCCAGTCCAATAAACTACAACATGCCTACAGAGGGAGATTATTACGATGATGAGTTTGTTGTGATTTCCAACGCCGATGTATTGCTAACCAACCAAAGTGGTACCGAGCAAATGCTTGTGCCATTCGATAGTAGTTTGGACTATTATGCCCTTTCGCCCCAAGAGTTTGGCATACAAATGGGCGAAACCTACACGCTTAGCGTAATATCGCCTGAATATGGTGCGATTACCGCATCAACAACGGTGCCCAGCTATGTTCCAATTGTGAGTAGTGTTGAACTCGATACCCTAAACGAAAACGAATGGGGCGATGTAAGAGGAATACTTACTGGTTACCTTACCGATGAGGGTGGCGTTGAGAACTATTATGCCGCACACGTTTTTAACTACTCCGAGTACACCGATGGTGAGGATACCAACAGCTACATTTCGTTTGCAACGCGTATGCTTATTTCCGATAAGGGCTACGATGGTGAGGATATGCCTTTTAGGGTTGACTTTAGCCTTAGCGTTTACGAAGATCATTTGGTGCATCTTTATGCCCTTTCGGTTGACGAGCATTATTACCGTTTTCATCGGTCGTTGGATAATGTTGGCGATTTTGAGGATAACCCATTCACCGAATCTACCCATTTGTACACAAATATTGAGGGTGGTTTAGGCGTTTTTGCATCGTACGTTTCGGCAGATGTTGTTATAATCTCTGAATAAAAAAAGTTAATGGAACCGCTAAACGAATATCCGTTTTTGCTAACTTGCAAGTAGTTTATCAATTAAACCCTAAATAGCTAATTTACCATGAAGAAGTTAATCTACACCATTGGACTTGCTGCCTTAATCCTATTTGCACCAAGTATTGCCTCTGCTCAAATAAAGGGCCTGTTGCGCAATAAGGCCATTGAGGCCATTAAGGGCAAAGAGCAGCAGGAAGAACAAGTTGAAGAACAGCAGCAAGAAAGCACACAGCAGGCCGAACCACGACAACCAAGGAAGAAAGGACCCAATTTTCTTGAGAAAAAGATGATGCAGGCAATGGGCCTTAATAACGTTGCATACGAACAAAGCTACAGCTTTACATCGAGCATGGTAATGGATATTGTTTCTGTCGATTCGTTGAATAATAAGGAGGATATGCAATATACCACCCTTTACAACCCAGCCGATAAAAGCTTTGCCTTGGTGTTTGAGCAGGTAAACCCTGAAACTGGGAAATTAGAAAAGGGCACCATGATTTTTGATATGAAGAATTACGCCATGCTAATACTTAGCGAAGAGAATGGTGAGCGTAGCGGTGTGGCAATGGCAATGCCTCGCGACTCGGCCGAAATGACCGATGACGCAATGGATATGGCTGCCGACGAGGTTGAGGAATATCCCGATGATTTTGTGCATCCTATGTATAAGCCCACCGGAAGTTCAAAAAGAATTGCAGGTTATAAGTGCGACGAGTATGTGTACCAAAATGAGGAGGGTTCAATAAATCTTTGGATTACCAAAGATAATAAGATTAACCTGTCAAAGGCATATGGCCATATGTATGGTTTTCAGGCGCTCGCAACCGGAGGCTGGGGATATGGTATGGGCACTGTTATGGAAATGGTTTTTAAAGACAACTCAGGAGCAACATCGCATATGCTGGTTAAGGATATTAATCCCAATAGCCCCCGAAACCTCGATGTTTCATCGTACCAAATTGTGGGTGTTGGTGGGGAGTAAATTGTTTGATTTATAGCTACTACTAAGCTAACAATCCCGACTTCTAAGATATTACAAGTCGGGATTGTTGTTTTAAAAAGGTAAAGAAGTATAAACGCTACCTATAAATGTAAAAGAAACCCGTTGCAGGGTTATAAAGCCCTTCGGTGTCCTTAATTACGTAGTAGTATATGCCATCGGGGAGGTCTTGCCCGTAGTAGTTTTTACCATCCCAGTGAATTAGGCCTGCTACTTTTTCGTATACAAGCATGCCCGAGCGTGAGAAAACTTTGAATGATATTTCGGTTGGTTCGGTTACTTCAACAATATAGAAGTCGTTTGATGAATCGCCGTTAGGCGTAAAAACATTTGGAAGATCGGCAAAGTCAAGTAAATCGGCACGCACCTCAATCACATCGGCTTTGTTTGGGTGCAGTATAGTTTTGCTAACCTTTTCGATGTCAATATTTGCACTTGTGCTAACACGTTCGCCATTAAGGCTGTAAGTTAGTTTTACCTCAAAGGCTGAATTGCCAATTTCATTGTTGCTTACTATAGGGTTTTCGGCCGTAGAGGTATGCTGGCCATTGTTAAAGTCCCAAATAAAATTCCAAGCTCCGCTTGGAGCGTTAGCCGAGAACTGTATTTTTTTGTCGCTTTTAACAGAATTATTAACACTGTAGGTAAGCGGAGTGGCTGTTTGCCCAAAGGTAAAGCCTGCGCAAAGCAGAAGAGTGGTTATGGTAATGCTAATCGATTTTTGCATTGTAATCATGTTTCAAAATGTAAATATAGCAAATGGCCTAAAATATTGGCTAAATTTTCTCGGTTAATTTCCTAACTACTCTGAAGTTATTAAAAAACTCCTTGGCAAAAACCCGAAGTACAGTGTAACTTGGAATGGCAAGTAACATTCCTAATATTCCACCAACGCTACCAGCAATAAGCAAAACAATAAAAATTTCAAGCGGGTGTGCATGAACGCTACTCGAGAAAATAATGGGTTGAAACACAAAGTTGTCAATTAGTTGTACCGAAACGAACACAACTAGCATAAAAATGAGCATAGGCATCATTTCGGTTGCGAAGTTCATATCCAGATTAGTTGCAACGCCAATTATTAATCCCAGTGCAGTTCCAATTATTGGCCCAACGTAGGGTATAACATTTAGTATTCCTCTAAATAGGCCAATAACCAAAGCAGTTTGAAATGGTAGCCCAACTAAAAGCAATCCAACCGTATCGAGTAGCATTATGCCAGTGCTTTGCAAAACTATGCCAATAAAATACCGTCGAAGCAGATTGTTGATGCTTGTTAGGGCATGCTTAATGTTTTTCTCAATCTTTTCGGGAAACAGCATGGTAACACCCTCAAAAAACAGTCCTTCATCTTTAAGGAAGAAAAAGGTGATGAACGATATTGAGAAAGCAGCAATAACCAAATTGCCAAGCAGATTGGCTGTTGAACTGAACAGATCGGTAACAATGCTTACATTTACCACCGAGCTGATTTTGTCAACTAAGTAGCCTTCAATTGAGAAATCCTTTACCGATTCGGGCAGGTACTCCTTAATAAATGCATCAATTGAGGCAAGAGGTTCGTTAAAATTCGATAGCATGCTGGGCACGTTTACGGTGCTTAGCTCGTTTATCTGGCTAATAACAAGAGGTATCATCACCCTAAAAAATAGTATAAATAGGAACCAAAGGGTGAGTAACGCAATGGCGGCTCCCAGCGCTTTTGGGATATGCCATTTCTTAATTTTTATCTTACAAATAAATTCTACTATGGGTTTGCCAATAAGCGAAAGAACTGCCGAAACCAGCACGTAGGCCACAATGCTGCTGAAGTACCATAACAAAAAAAGTACAATGGCTAAACCTGTTCCAAGAATAATATACCTTGCTAGCCTATTCATAGTTGTTTTTCCGATTAGGAATTTGTACGGTAAAAGTAGCTTTTTCTGAAAATATCGCTGCATCAAACCTACATCATTTATAGCAAATGGCAAAATTTTAACAGCGTTGCCTCAAGGGGTTAAACCAACCATAGCGTAGCAGGTCAAATAGGCCAATATAAACAATAGGCAATGCTTTACGATTTTTTTATGTCGCATAGGGGCGAATTTGCTGCCCTGCTTACCGCATTTTTCTGGACCATAACCGCCTTGGCTTTTGAGTCGGCAGGGAAAAAAATTGGTTCGCTCGCAGTAAACCTCATCCGGTTAACAATGGCTTTTGTTTTTCTTAGCGTTTACTCGTGGTTTATGCGTGGCGTAATTTTCCCAACCGATGCCAGTGTGCACAACTGGGTTTGGCTTTCGCTGTCGGGGCTTGTTGGGTTTGTGCTGGGCGATTTGGTGCTTTTTCAGGCCTACGTTGTGGTTGGGGCTCGCATATCGATGCTAATAATGGCGCTTGCGCCACCCGTTGCTGCGCTAATTGGTTGGGTTTGGCTGGGCGAAACCATGACCCTTAAGCAGGGTATTGCCATGCTATTAACCTTTGCTGGTATTGCGCTGGTTATACTCCGGAGAGAGATTGACGACCCCGAAAAACCCAATGGTAGGAAGAAGTTCAAATTCTCGTATCCCATTGCTGGTTTGCTAATGGCCTTTGGTGGCGCAGTGGGGCAGGGCGGAGGCCTAGTTTTAAGTAAGTACGGAATGGCCGATTACGATGTATTTTCGGCAGTACAAATTAGGGTGCTAACCGGTGTGGTTGGCTTTGCCATAATTTTTGCCTTTTTAGGCCGATGGAAATCGTTGTTTAGCGCGCTTAAGCATCGCAAGGCGTTAAGCCGCGTAACGGTTGGTGCTTTCTTCGGCCCATTTTTGGGCGTTTCGTTTTCGCTATGGGCGGTTAAATTTACTACAACAGGCGTTGCTTCGGCAATTATGTCGATTGTGCCAGTGCTAATAATCCCCTTCTCGGTTTTTATTATGAAGGAGAAGTTTAACCCCAAGGAACTTGTTGGGGCTGTGCTGGCCATGGTGGGAGTTTTCCTGTTTTTTGCTTAGTCTTTACTCGATTTAAAAATTTGATCTCGTCATTGCGATGAAGCGTCCTTTGCTGACGAAGCAATCTATTTGAAAAGGGTTTGCTTCGTAGTTAATAATACTCTCTTCGCCAATCTGCATAGGCAGGCTCGCAATGAACCAAAGCCTTTTTTAACAAAAAGGTTTGTTAGCAAACAACCATAAAACATTAACTTTACTAATTATTGTATTGCCCTTTTCAACTTTTGGCTTTTTTTGTAGTCAAAAAGGTTACTAAAACATTATCTAAAATCAACATAAACACAAAATCTCATGAAGAAACTATTGACGCTTGCTTTCGTTGGGCTTTTGGCTTTTATGCCACGCCTTTCGATGGCCTACGAAGATGCCCGAATGTTGCGTTTCCCCGACATTAATGGCAATCAGATTGTTTTTGTATATGCTGGCGATATTTGGACCGTTGATGCCAACGGTGGCGATGCCCGTCAGCTTACCTCGCACAAGGGCTTAGAGCTATTCCCAAAAATTTCGCCCGATGGAAAGTGGATTGCCTTTTCGGCCGAGTACAGCGGTTCGCGACAGGTTTACATTATGCCATCGCAAGGGGGAACGCCTCAAAGGCTAACCTTTTACAACGATATTGGCGAAATGCCTCCCCGTGGTGGGTTCGACTATGTTGTGCTGGGATGGACGCCCGATAGCGAAAAGGTGTTCTTCCGCGCAAATCGTACGCCCTATGGCGACAGAATGGGAAAATATTTTACCGTAAGCATACATGGCGGTATGGAGGAGGAGCTGCCAATTCCACATGGTGGGTTTGCCGACCTTTCGCCCGATGGTAAAAAGGTTGCCTTTACCTATGTCGATAGGGAATTCCGTACTTGGAAACGTTACAAGGGTGGCCGTGCATCGAACCTTTGGATTTACGATTTAGAAAAGGACATCTCGGAACGAATTACCGATTTTAAGGGAACCGATCATATTCCAACCTGGTACGGCAACAAGATATACTTTGCAACCGACCGCGATATGTGGCTCAATATTCACAGCTACGATGTGAGCACAAAGGAGGTAAAGCAAATAACTAAGCACGAAAAGTTTGATGTGATGTGGCCGAGCGGAAATAACGGTCAGCTAGTATACGAGGTTGGCGGATACTTGTATAAGCTAAATCTCGAAACCGAGCAAACGCAAAAGCTAAAGGTAAATATCCGATACGATAATGCCAGTACGCTTCCATACTATAAAAACGTAGAAGACAATATTCATAGCATGGCCATTTCGCCCAGTGGTAATCGTGTGCTTTTCGATGCGCGTGGCGATATATTCTCAGTGCCAGCAGGCGAGGGAACCATTTTCAACCTAACAAATACCCAAGGGGTTCGTGCAGTATTCCCCGAGTGGTCGCCCGATGGTAAGCATATTGCTTTTTATTCCGACGAAACAGGCGAGTATGAAGTTTATCTGCTTGAGAATAAGGAGAACGCCAAGCCTAAGCAGCTAACCAAAGGATCAAAAGGGTGGAAGTATTCGGCAGCATGGTCGCCAAACAGCAAGATGCTGGTTTTCTTCGATAGATCGATGCGCTTGCAGCTGCTAAACGTTGAAACAGGTAAACTTACCGTTATTGATACGCCAACTTCCGACGAGATTCGGAGCTACCATTTTTCACCCGACTCGCGCTGGGTGGCCTACACAAAGAACAGCGCCAATGGACAAAGCGCCATTTGGGTTTACAATGTAGACGAGGGTAAGAAAACGCAGCTAACCAACGATACTTTCGACGATAGCAACCCTGTTTTCTCTAACTGCGGAAACTATATCTTCTTCTTATCGAACCGCGATTTTAACCTCGAGTTCTCAAGCTTTGAGTTTAACTACCTTTACAATAACGCAACCCGAATTTTCGCCCTGCCACTACAGGCCAATAGCCCAAGGCTTTTCGAGCCAAAGGAGACCGTTGAAAAGGCTGGCGAACCCGAGTCGAAACCCGATGAGAGTAAGGAGGTAAACGTAAGCATCGATTTTAATGGTGCCGATCAGCGTATTGTGGCTTTCCCATTATCGTCGGGTAGCTACTGGAACCTGCAGCCCGTTGACGATGGTGTTGTTTACTTTACTAACGAAGGAATGCACCGTTATAATGTAAAGGAGCAGAAGAGCGACCTTATTATGGCGGGTGTTCGTGGTGCTATTGTTTCGGCCGATGGCAAGAAGTTTCTTTATCAAAGTCGAGGCGATTATGGGGTGGCAACGCTTGCGCCAGGTCAAAAGCCAGGCGATGGCAAGCTAAACCTTAGCGATTTAACCATGCGCATTGAACCACGCAAGGAGTGGGAGCAAATTTTTACCGACGGTTGGCGCATATTCCGCGACTATTTCTACGTTGCTAATCTACATAATGTAGACTGGGAAGGCTTTAAGGAGAAGTATGGCGAGATGCTGCCTTATGTTAATCACCGTTACGATTTAGACTATATTTTTGGTGAGCTAATTGCCGAAACCAATACCGGTCATGCCTACGCCAACTGGGGCGATTTTGAACGTGTTGATAGAATTGAAACCGGTTTACTTGGCGCAAAGCTTAAGGCCGATGCCAAGAGCAAGCGCTATATGATAAGCCAAATATATGAAGGCGAGAACTGGAATCCAGCCCGTCGTTCGCCGCTTACCGAGCAGGGCATTACAATTAATGAGGGCGACTACATTATTGCTATCGACGGTGAGGATGTTACAACCAACCATAATCCGTATAAATTTTTGGAGAACAAGGTTGATAGAGCCGTTAGGCTTACTGTAAATAGCAAGCCAACAGCCAATGGCGCTCGTACCTATACAATACGGCCAATTGCAAGTGAGCAGGAGCTGCTCTACCTCAATTGGGTAAATACGCGCCGTGCAATGGTCGATAAGCTATCGGGCGGACGCATTGGCTACATGCATGTGCCCAATACCGCCGTTGAGGGCAATCGCGAGCTACACCGCGGTATGTATGCCTACCACCATAAGGATGCGCTTATTATTGATGAGCGTTTCAATGGCGGTGGCTTTATCCCCGACAGGATGATTGAGCTGCTTAGTCGCGAAACCCATGCTTTATGGCACAGGGCCGGATTGCCCTACCCAATGCGTACGCCTGGCGTGGCACACGATGGGCCAAAGGCCATGCTAATTAATCAGTACTCATCGTCGGGTGGCGATGCATTCCCCTACTTCTTCCGTCAGAAGAATTTGGGAACCATTATTGGTACGCGCACATGGGGCGGATTGGTTGGCATGAGCGGCAACGCCTCGCTAATGGATGGCGGCTACATTGCCGTACCGCGCTTTGGAATATACAACGATAAGGGCGAGTGGATTATTGAGGGAATTGGCGTTTACCCCGATATTGAGGTGATTGATACACCACACCTTCTGCATCAGGGCAACGATCCTTCGCTTGAGAAAGCCGTTGAGGTGCTGCTAAAGCAGCTCGATGAGAATCCTCCAAAAGAGTGGCCACTCCCAGCCGATCCTGACCGTAGCGGATGGATTGAGGTGGAGATTGAGTAGGAAAATTGTTACTTACAAAAGCCCTGCATTTTATGTGGGGCTTTTTTTAGTTTTAATGGAGGATGAAGTAGTTTTGTCCTCGGACGATGCATTAAATGCTGATTTTTAATTTACTTAGCGTTCAAATTATTTTTTATGGAGAAGAGATATCTGTTTATTGATCAGCTAAGAGCTTTAGCCATATATCTAATAATCTTTGGACATAACGATTACAACTCCTACTTTGGTGAGTATTTATCCTCATTCCGACTGCCACTTTTTTTTATTATTTCAGGAATGGTTGCCCGAAGTAAGGAGAAAGTTTCTCTAGTAGATTTTTTAAAAAAGTACTCAAAGCGTTTGCTCGTTCCATATTTTGCAATTAGCATTCTGCTATATGGTTTTTGGCTTTTTATTGGACGTCATTACGGGCATAGTGCCGTTGCTGCATATGACCCAATAAAGAATTTTATTGGAATTTTTTATGCTCAGGGAGGTCCTGAGTATATGAATTGGGGAATCCCTATGTGGTTTCTCCCTGCCTTATTTATGGTTATGTTTTTCGACTTTTTGGTTTCCCGATTACCTTTTAAATATAGGTTTATTCCTGCTCTTCTATTTCCAATCGCCGGTCTGTATATCTATAAAACCATTGGGTTTCATTTGCCTTGGAGCGTTGATGTTGCCCTTTCGGTATACGGATTCTACTTCTTTGGAGCGTTACTACGAAGAATAAATTTTATTGATTTCCTTAATGGGCGGCTAAAACCACTGGCTTTTTTTATTGTATTCTTTGTCCTGCACTATTTCTGCTCAAAGTACAACGGAAGAGTTCTGTACTACTATGGTGAGTACGGCAATTTTCCAATAATGTATTTAAATGGAATTTTAGGATTTATGTGGGCTTTTGCGCTTTTCAAGATTCTCCCCACTTCATCTTTATTGGTTTGGGTTGGGCGAAATACCCTCCCGTTATTGGCATTTCACCTATCTGCAATGACCGTGTTAAAAGCAATTGCTTTATGGGGATTTGGCATTGAGCTGCAATTTTCTCTCTGGCTCTCGTTGTTATATGGAGTTCTGCAAATAATTATTTTAATTCCCTTTATTCTGCTTTTAAATCGGTATTTCCCTTTTCTTGTTGGAAATCATCAGAGAAAACACTCTGAGAAGAAATAATGTAAGGGCTTTTAATATCACTTCCATCCAATATAGTATGGAAAAGAAACGATGAGTTAATAAACCGGTTTTTGTTTTGCTCAAGAGTTTTTAACCTATCCGGGTACTTTTCTTTATATGCATCGGAAAGCCAAATGAAACATGCTGGATTTTTTTCTGCATCCGTATTGTTAGCATGTAGCCACTTCCCCTCTTCGCCAAACGATTGCCCGTGGTCGGCAAGGAAAATTAGCAAAGCATTTTTGTTTGATAAAGCACCTATGAACTCACTGAGCACGTAATCGGTAAAGAGTGTTGCATTATCATACGAGTTTATCATTTTTTCCCTGTTTGAGGGAGAAATTATTTTGTTTTCAAGTATTGGTTGGAAAATGGCAAAAGTATCTGGAAAGTTCTTATTGTACCACCAGTGGTTACCAGCCAGATGAACTATTGCCAGCTTTTTTGCTTGGGAACCATTGGTAAACCTATTGAAATATGGTATTAAATCGGAATCGAGTTTTTTCTGGTTACTATAATCTGATAGCTGAGGCTTATTAATGATAATACTATCGCATTCGTTCATTATAAAGCTGAATGTTTTAACTGGGTTTTGATTTCCGATCCAAATAGTTTTAAAGGAAAGAGACTTGTATATATCGATAAAAGAACTCTCCTCAAACATGGGCTGTAAGTTAAGTGAATCGGCACGTGTTAAAATATACGTTAAGCTTTGTGCTGTGTGCGTGTAAGGTGAAAAAACATTTGGAAGCGAAATGGCCCCTAGCTCTTCAATTCTAGGCATGGTTGTTCTATTGTAGCCATTCATCTGTACGTGATTTGCCCTAAGCGCTTCGCCAATAACAAATACAACAGTTATTGTGTCGGATTTTATAGTTGCATTTTCGCCTAGCATAAAGCGGTTTGTTTTTATCTCCTTTTTTTCTTCAATGTACTGCTTGGTGGCAAAATAGATTGAGAATGGCGATCGCACAATTAGCGTATTAAACTTAACGCGGTTTACAGTATAAAAAATAAGTAGTGATAACGAGGCAAAAGCTAGAGTTAGGATTATATCTCTTCTGGTTAACTTAATTCTAAAGCGTTGTATTACGGGGTAAAGCCCAACAGTAAATGCTGCTAAAATGATTAATACAAGTGGGAGTGTTAAGTAATTCCGTACTTCTCCAAAATTAGTATAACGTAGCGATTCGATAAGAGCAGAGTTTATGGAAACATCGTACTGCCATGTGAAATAAGCAATAATCCCTGAAACAGTAAAGAAGAGAGGGAATAGAGTGAATGAATATTTGCTCACATTGAGTACTAATGTGATTAGAAAAATGCCGAAAAATGACGCTGTCCAATGAAGCAGAATAAATATAATGTCCTTAATTCCATTAACTGGGTAGTTTATATAGTTAGCCGAAAGGATTAGAAGAGAGAAGCCAAACGCTGTTATTAAAGATAATAGCGTAATCGGATATTTTTTGCCAATTTGTTTAAAGAATAGTTTCATGGTAATCCATTAATGTTACGACACTGATTTCCTCTTGTGTGCTTATGATAAATGTGCAGAGCAAATTTAGCAACAATTG
>CAZGQZ010000007.1:0-22483 GCA_964527985.1 uncultured Rikenellaceae bacterium
GATTAATTGTATTGTGCTAATTTAGCGCAAAATAATTCGATGTGTTTTTGGCAAAAAAACGATTTCTAATATTAAAGATTGTTATAGCCCTTTTGGCTTACGCTTTCGTTGCTTATAGGGTTTACGACCAAGGGTTTCCAAAGTTTAAACTTGCAACTCAACTCGAAGGTGTTAATTTAATGCTCCTATTTCTTGTTATTGTTCTTATGTTCATAAACTGGCTTTTGGAGGCTGTTAAGTGGAAGAGATCGTTACGTGGAATTCAAAGTATTAGCCTAAAACAAGCATTAAACACTGCGTTGTATGGTGCAAGTGTTG
The DNA here is from genome assembly GCA_964527985.1 of uncultured Rikenellaceae bacterium. Taxonomy (GTDB): domain Bacteria; phylum Bacteroidota; class Bacteroidia; order Bacteroidales; family Tenuifilaceae; genus Perlabentimonas. The sequence continues at coordinate 319 of CAZGQZ010000007.1, forward strand.
GGTTATTAACTCCTAACCGAATAGGTGACCCCATTGGAAGAGTTGCTTTGCTTGATTCAAAGAATAAACCTCAGGCAGCCATTGCGGCTGTTCAGTGTGCTTTAGCACAGCAGTTAGCAACCATAGCCTTTGGTATTCTGGGTTTGTGTGTATTGATTGACTATGGGTTTCTTGAGCAGTATTTTCGCAACCCTTTTGTAATTATTAGTCTAGTTGTTTCATTGGTTATTGTGTTTATTTTCCTTTTTAAAACAGGACTTGTGCTTAGGATTCTTTCAAAACTTTCCTTCCTTAAAAAGGCAAAGATTAAAGAGGCTTTGAATATCGATAATTCCAAATCCAAAATAGCGGCAATTATACTATTGAGCTTTTTGCGCTATGCAATTTTTACTACCCAGCTTGTACTAATGTTATTTGCATTGGGTTTTAACTCGGATGTAGCTATTGCATATGCATCAGTATGTGCTACTTATCTATTTGCAAGCCTTGTCCCAGTATTATCAATAGCCGATGCAGGCGTTCGGTCCGGATTTGCTTTGGTTATAATTGGTGCATTCTGGAATAATCCCGTAGGGATAACCCTTGCTGCTCATGCTATTTGGATCCTCAATGTGGCAGTACCTGCGCTTATTGCAGCATGGTTCCCATTTGCAAAAATGAGCCAGTTGAGAAACGATTAATTTCACCATATCTATATGCTAAAAAACACTCTCACTACTATTTATGCCATTTATTAACTTTTACAATACTAATAGTTTGTAAATTTGCACTTCGATTCTAAATCAAAAATTAAATAGGCTATGGCAGAAAACACAAACGATTCTAAGTTATTTTCCGAATTTCCACCAGTATCAACAGATGCGTGGGAAGAGGTAATAATCAGGGATCTGAAAGGCGCTGACTACGACAGAAAGTTGGTTTGGAAAACCATGGAGGGCTTTAGCGTTAAGCCCTACTACAGAGCCGAGGATCTTAAGAGCATTAAGAATACTCTTTCGCTACCGGGCAATTTCCCATACGCTAGGGGCACACACTCGCATTCAAATAGCTGGCTGGTTAGGCAAGATTTTGATGCTTGCGATGCGCAACAGGCAAACGCAAAAGCCATTGATGCCCTTAAAAAAGGAGCCGACTCGATTGGTTTTGTTACCTGTGCCGATTGCGAGCCGTCGGTTGAGGGGGTTTCGAAACTTACTGTTGGTATCAATCCTGAAAAGAATGAGATAAACTTTGTGTCGGGATGTAACTCGCGTAAAATATTACCCATTTTTATCGATTCGCTTAAAAAGGCTAATGTCGATATTGACAAAGCAAAGGGATCGTTCGATTATAGTCCGCTTACCGCTTTTTCGCTTAACGGTAAGTTTTGCGTTGATGAGGCAACTGCTGCGCAGCGAACATTCGAGGTTGTTGAAGCTGGTCGATCACTTCCCCAGTTTAAGCTTATAGCCGTTAGAGGCGATGTATTTCGCAATGCCGGATCGTCAACTACTCAGGAAATAGCCTTTGCACTTGCAATGGGCGTGGAGTACGTTAACTGGTTAACCGAAAAGGGTGTAAGTGCTAGCGAAGCATTTAGTAAAATCTCATTTACACTTGCCGTAGGGTCAAGCTACTTTATGGAAATTGCCAAGTTTAGGGCAGTACGTTTGCTTTGGGCAAAAATTGCTGAGGCATATAATTGTGCTTCATGCGCTCCAATCACCATCCATGCGGTTAATGCACTATGGAATAAAACGGTTTACGATCCATACGTTAACATGCTACGTACAACCACCGAAACTATGTCGGCTATACTTGGTGGTGTTCATAGTTTTACCGTTTTACCTTTCGATGCGCCATACCAGAAGCAAACTGCTTTTTCTGAACGAATTGCTCGTAATCAGCAAATAATTGTGAAAGAAGAGGCTTATTTCGACAAAGTGGTTGATCCGGCCGCAGGAAGCTACTACATTGAAACGTTAACCCAATCGGTTATAAAGCATGCCTGGGAACTTTTTGGTAAGGTTCAAGATTTAGGCGGTTATGTAAAGGCCTTTACTGCTGGGTTTATTCAGGATGAAATAAATACCCTTGCATTAAAGCGAGAGTCCAACATTTCAACGCGCAAACAAACCGTGCTTGGGACTAATCAGTATCCCAATTTTTCTGAGATAGCCGACACAAAGGTTGTAGATTTAAATGTTGTTAAAAAGGCAGAAGCCCAAAAGGCTTCCGATGCAGTTTGCCAACCGCTCCCTCAATACAGGGGGTCACAAGCGTTTGAAGAGCTAAGGTACAAGACCGATGTTTCGGGCAAACGCCCCAAGGTGTTTATGCTAGCATTGGGTAACCTTGCATTCCGAAGAGCTCGCGCTCAGTTTAGCTGCAATTTCTTTGCTTGCGCTGGGTTTGATGTAGTAGATAATATCGGCTTTAAAACCGTTGATGAAGGCGTTAAAGCTGCCCTCGATGCAAAAAGCGATATTGTAGTTATTTGTTCGTCCGACGAGGAGTACGAAACCCTTGCACCGGAAGCATCTGCTCAACTTAAAGGCAAGGCTGTTTTTGTCGTTGCTGGTGAGCCTGCCTGTAGGCCAGCCCTTGAAACTAATGGTATTGAAAACTTTATCAGCGTAAAGAGCAACGTGCTTGAAACCCTGAAAGGTTATCAGAAAATGTTGGGAATCGTTTAAATGCAGAATTGAAGAGGCCTAGATGGTTATGCCGATTAATGAAACAGCAAGCCTTCGGATAAGTTAGCTGTTGATCATTTCCAGTCAAATTCTGGAGCGTAACAACCTCTAAGCTGAAACAATAAAAAAACAGAAAACTATGAAACCAGATTTCAAAAAAATAAACATCGATCAGGAGCACACCCCAGAGGCATTGCAAACAACCCCTGAAAAGTTTGTTACTCCTGAGCAGATTGCTGTAAAGCCCGTTTATAGCAAAGAGGACTTGGAGAATTTAGAGCATTTGAACTATGCTGCCGGACTCCCTCCATACTTACGTGGCCCATACAGCACAATGTACGTTAATAAACCTTGGACAGTTCGCCAATACGCAGGGTTTTCAACTGCCGAAGAATCAAACGCTTTTTACCGTCGAAATTTGGCCGCAGGCCAAAAGGGGTTATCTGTAGCATTTGACCTTGCTACGCACCGTGGTTACGATAGCGATCACCCTCGGGTTGTTGGCGATGTTGGTAAGGCCGGTGTGGCTATCGACTCAATTGAGGATATGAAGATTCTTTTCGATGGTATTCCGCTGGATAAGATGTCGGTATCGATGACAATGAACGGTGCCGTTCTGCCCGTTATGGCCTTTTACATTGGAGCTGCGCTGGAGCAGGGCGCAACGCTCGATCAGCTGGCCGGAACAATTCAAAACGATATTCTCAAGGAATTTATGGTGCGAAATACCTACATATATCCACCCGAATTCTCAATGAAGATAATTGCCGATATATTCCAGTTCACGGCTAAAAATATGCCCAAGTTTAACAGTATCTCTATTTCGGGCTACCACATGCAAGAGGCAGGTGCCACAGCCGATATTGAACTAGCCTACACTCTTGCCGATGGGTTGGAGTATTTGCGCACTGGAGTTAACTCAGGTCTTGATATTGATGCGTTTGCACCTCGCTTGTCGTTCTTCTGGGCTATTGGCATGAATCATTTTATGGAGATTGCCAAAATGCGCGCAGCCCGTTTGCTATGGGCTAAAATAGTGAAAAAGTTTAACCCCAAAAATCCAAAATCGCTTGCATTGCGAACTCATAGCCAAACATCGGGTTGGAGTTTAACCGAGCAAGATCCGTTTAACAACGTTGCCCGAACTTGCATTGAGGCTATGGCTGCTGCGCTTGGTCATACCCAGAGTTTGCACACAAATGCCTTGGATGAGGCAATTGCACTTCCTACAGATTTTTCCGCTCGTATTGCCCGTAACACTCAGCTTTACATTCAGGAAGAAACGGATATTACACGTGCAGTTGATCCTTGGGCTGGCTCGTATTACGTTGAGAAGCTAACCCACGAGATAGCACATAAGGCATGGGCACTTATCCAAGAGGTTGAGGAGTTGGGAGGTATGGCCAAAGCCATTGAAACCGGCATTCCAAAAATGAGAATTGAAGAGGCTGCTGCTCGTAAGCAGGCTCGTATCGATTCAGGGAAGGATATTATTGTAGGGCTTAACAAGTATAGATTAGAGAAAGAAGACCCAATTGAGATACTTGACGTAGATAATACGGCCGTGCGCGAAAGCCAGTTACGCAGGCTTAAAGAGCTAAAGGCTAATCGCGATGAGGCTAAGGTTCAGGAAGCTCTTTCAGCAATTACTAAATGTGCCGAAACGGGCAAAGGAAATCTTTTGGAACTCTCGGTTGAGGCGGCACGACTACGCGCAACGCTTGGCGAAATTTCCGATGCTTGCGAAAAAGTTGCTGGAAGGTACAAGGCCGTTATTAGATCGATTTCAGGAATTTATTCAGCAGAATCTATGGATGATAATAGTTTTAACCAAGCGCGCGAGCTTTGTAATAGGTTTGCCAAACATGAAGGACGCCAACCCCGAATTATGATTGCCAAAATGGGTCAGGATGGCCACGACCGTGGTGCCAAGGTGGTTGCAACAGGGTATGCCGATATTGGGTTCGATGTGGATATTGGACCTCTTTTCCAAACTCCTGCCGAGGCAGCGAAGCAAGCAGTTGAGAATGATGTGCATGTATTGGGTGTATCGAGCCTTGCTGCTGGCCACAAAACGCTCGTACCGCAAGTTATGGAAGAACTCAAAAAGCTAGGGCGCGATGACATAATGGTTATTTGTGGTGGTGTAATTCCTGCTCAGGACTATCAGTATCTTTACGATCAGGGTGTGGCCGCCATTTTTGGGCCAGGTACATCTGTATCAATAGCCGGAAAGCAAATACTTGAGCTTTTGCTGAAACAATACGAATAATTCTACTTTTATCTACTAAAATTAGCAGGCTATCAAAACGATAGCCTGTTTTTTTTTAATCTACTTTGATTTCTTGATAATTAGCTTAACTTTGTTAAGTGCTTTGCTTTCAGTTGTGAAGGTAGGGTGCAAACAACACCCTAAAACCATGTTTGACTACAAAAGCGATGTTGACCAAAAGCTCATAAATAGGCGTGAGGTAGTTTTTATTGTTCTCGCAGGATTGTTCCTAGGAACTTTGGCCATGCTAAATATACTTGGGATATCTAGGTATATTCACTTTACAATAAATATCTTTTCGTTGAAAATTCCTGTAATGCTATTTGTTGGAATTTTACCCTACCCAATTACTTTTCTGTGTACCGATTTCATTAGCGAGCTTTATGGTAAGCATAGGGCTAATGTTGTTGTTTGGACTGGTTTAGTATTAAATATTTGGGTGCTCTTTATTCTATGGATCGGGGGCATTTTACCACCTGTACCCGAAATGATGCCCGAAACGGGACTGCCTGCCCTAGATGAATCAAGTAGATCTTTTTTTCATATCAGAAAGTTGACCTTTGGAGCAACTGCCGCTTCAATGATAGCGTATTTAACTGCCCAGTTTGTTGACGTGCATGTGTTTCATTTTGTAAAAAAGCTAACAAAGGGCAAATACCTCTGGTTGCGCAATAACGTATCTACTATCACCAGCCAAATGGTCGATTCGGTTGCCGTTGTTTTAATCACCTATTTTTACGCTCATGCCATTGATATACCCGAAGGAAAAACCGTGACCCAAACACTAGTAATTTTTATTCTTTCGGGATACGTTTTTAAGTTAATATCTGCACTGCTCGATACAATACCCTTTTATATGGGCGTAAACTTTTTCTCGAAATACCTGAAGATAGATCCAATGAAGGATTATGCTAAATAGAATTAAAATGAATAACCAACATATACGCGAAGCAAGAATTAGTAAAAACAGCTCGAAATTTATCCTACATTTTGGCCCTACATGAAACATTAAACCTAAGGCGCGATGAGGTTGTCCCTGTATCGCTGCTTCTGTTCCAATCGGTTTTCCTCGGCTTTTTCCTTGGAGCGTTCGATGTAGGAGCGAACACTCTTTTTTTAAATAGCTTCGAGCAGAGCATGATTCCAAAAGCCTTTGTTATCTCAGGCTTAGTTGGTATTGTGCTAACATCGTTATACTCATATTTTCAGAATAAACTAAGCTTTTCCTCCCTTGCAGCCTTGAATTTGGCTGTAGTTTTTGCCATTACATTTTTACTGCGTTTAGGATACTATTTTAGCGATACAAAATGGCTCGCCTTTGCTCTATTTGTCCTTATGGGACCGCTAAATATTGTTGCTCTGGTTGGTTTTTGGGGAACAGTTGGTCGTATATTCGACCTTAGGCAAGGGAAACGTATTTTTGGCTTTATTGATACTGGGCAGGTGGTTGGCGTAATAATTAGCTCGCTTTCAATTCCATTTTTAATTACCATCGGACTTGTAACAAAAGATTTACTCTACATTAGCGCAGTAAGTATCTTTCTCGCTGTAATTATTCAGCTACTAATAAACTCAAAATATTCTCAGCAGCTAAAAGTTAAAGTTGTTAGCGCCAATAAGAGTAGTTTTGTTGAAACACTCAAGATACCCTATGTTCGAACAATGGCCATTTTTGTTGTTCTTTCAATGCTTGTAGCTTTTTTTGTGCACTTCCTATTCCTCTCGGTAGCTAGCCAACGATTTGATGAACCTGATGAAATGGCCAAGTTTTTTGGTGGCCTAATGGGTACACTTACCATTGTAAGCGTTTTAATTAAGGCTTTTGTGTATGGTCCGTTAATGAAAACCTACGGATTAAAGGTAAGCTTACTGGTATCGCCTGCTGTAATGCTAATTGTTACTGTTAGTGCCGCAATAGTTGGTAGCGCTTTTGGTTACACCGTTGAATCGGCTGCCTTTACGCTATTCTTCTTACTTATCGCATTAAGTAAGTTTTTCCAAAAAGCGCTTAAAGATTCAATTGAGGCACCCGCACTAAAATTATTATATCAGTCGCTAAGCCCCACTATTAGGCATGAGGTTCAGGCTAGGGTCGATGGAACAATTAACGAAATGGCAGCACTACTATCGGGAGTTGTTCTTACTTTGCTCGGGTTAATTGGCTTTTTTGTCCTTATTCATTATACTTATATACTGCTTGGTCTCATCTTTATGTGGGCAGTAGTCTCAGTTAGCCTGTTTATTGGGTATCGGAAAACACTCAAAGATACTCTTGAAAATGCTTCGTCGAAGGAGAAGCAGCTTAACCCATCGGATTATTGGTTGCGGAAAATTAGGCGAGCTTCAACTATCAAAAAGTATGGTATTATTGAGCTAAGCAAACCTTGGCTTTTGCTTGACGAGCTAAAGTACGACCTGACAAGGGTTGATGAGGTTGATCTTGAGGCTGTTTGTAGTAAGGTTAGGGATCTTGGTTTTGTCGAGTTGCTTCCTTTTATTGAGAAAAGAATAGCTTCAGAGCAAAACGAGGATTCGGGGTTAATACTGTCTCAAACTATAGATTATCTTAAAAGCATACAGGACGAAGCAAAGAATGTCGATGGCATTATCAATCTCATCCAATCGAAAAGTTTTGAGGATAGAACGCGCGCAGCCAAACTAATTGGAGCATCGAGTAGCCATGAGCTGAAACAACGCCTTACATTTTTGCTAAGAGACCTAGTTCCCTCTGTGAAAAAGCAAGCCATATGGGCTGCTCGAGGAAGCCATTCAAAGGATATCATTAGCTTTTTAATTGATTTTCTTGATAAAGATTTTTATGCCCCAATTGCACATGCTGCGCTTGTTGGCTCAGGCGAAATTGGGCTTGAAATGCTAATGCTTACATTTAATAAATCCGATTCATCGGCTACGCTTCAGGAGCGAATAGTTAAAATCATTCCCCAAACTGGGAGTACTATTGCTGCGCATGTGCTATTTAGTAAACTTTCGGTTACATCGCACCTTAAGGAAGCGATTCTTGAAGGTTTACTGCAGCTAAATTTCATTGCCGACGACAACGACGGCATTATCCTTCACCAAATGATACTTGAACAGGCTGGTGTATGTGCATGGAATTTGAATGCTTTGCATAATTGTCCGCCAAATTCGGCTGCTCCTGGGCTAAAGCATGAGTTAGAAAGTAATTTTTTTGTTAGCAGAAGTGCTTTGTTTCAGCTGCTTAAACTCACATACGATAGAAGTTCAATAGACGCCGTTCTGGAGAATCTTGATGCAGGAACAGGCGAAAGTATTTCATTCGCCATTGAATTGCTCGATACTTTTATGGTTGAGGATCTTAAGCCCTACATCACCCCCTTGCTAGAGGATGCTACGTTGGCAAATAGAGTTTGGGCATTGCAAAACTATTTCCCTTTAAGAAGCTATAGTAACGAGGCTTTACTTAAAGCCATTATTAATAGGAATGAAAATTTGGTGACAAAGTATGCAAAAATATTTGCACTAAATGCCTACAGTAATATAGATGATCTTTCAATTACTGCTGATTTAGCTGCCCAGCTATTTAATTCCGATAGGGTTTTAAGGCTAATATCGGCACAAATAATCTCATCAATTAGCAATCAGTCATACCTAAAGCTAAAGAAAAGGTTAAACGATAAGCACAGGGTTGAACTCGACAGAATGCTTGAGGTGGTTAACGCTGTTGAAGGTTCAACCATAGAGCAACTCGCCTTTTTTAGAGAAGTTGCGAAAGACCAAAGCTATGCCGCTCCACTATATTGGCTTTACAATACTACGTCGGTTAGTGTTTCAAATACAAATATTCTTGAGCTAGGAGTTTTTAAGCACAACAGCTACGTGCTTTTTGTTGAGAAGGGAGAGGTAACCTTGCACGGGAATCAAAACCTCTCTCGCTCATACTCCAGCGGAGATGCTTTGCTTGTTAAGGAAGGTGATACAGATAGAATTCAGCTACTAGCGCAAAACCATACCGTAGTTCATTTTATTGATTACAAAAAGCTTTCGGCAGCATTGTACGATTATGATTTCTTATCGGAGTACCTAGCCGATATTTCGGTTATAGCATAGTGTTTTAGTATTAATCTTTTTATAGTTTTTCGATGAAACAAACATCAATCTTTCAGCAGCTAATTTATAACATTGTATTCCCAGTTGTACTGGCATTGCTGCTTCTTGGGGTATTCAACTTCAGAAATACAAGAAATATGCTCAAAGAGCATCGGGAAATGCGTAACTACTTAATTTCCGATGAGCTAGTGCAGGTGCTCCGATTTCAGGATATTACTCTGCAGCTAATCGAAAACCAGCTCGACGAGAAGCTTGAGGCAGTTAGCGACCAGGTTATCCTAAATTATTTGGTAAATACAAAGAATATTGAAGCCTTCGATTTATATGAGCTAAGAGCAAAACTTGGTTTAAGCGCCGAGCATTACGATTTGTATATAATTGATACTAATGGAGTAATTGTTAATACCACTTTTGAAAAAGATTTAGGCTTAAACCTCTATGATTTTGGCGAAAAGCACAGAACCCACATTCGAAACGTGTTTAGCGGAGGTGAGTTTGTAAGCGAACGCTTTACCATTGAATCGAGTACGCGAAGGCTTAAAAAGTACACCTACCAGCCAACACTAAATAACGAATACATTTTTGAATTAGGACTTTACTCTCCCGATGCCGATGCGGTTATTGATATTATTAAAAGTATTCTCGAACAAGCTTGGCAAAAGCATAACAGCATTCTTTCTGCCGAGCTTTTTATGAACGAAGACGATCCCTTCTCTTTAACCCGAACCGATGAGCTTAGCGAATCCGAGAAAGAGTTCCTAAAAGAACGATTCCGACAAAAAGATAGCGTTACGATTGATAAACGGGTTGACGGAAGATACCTGTCGTTCCAGTACATGTTTAACGAGCTCAACAACTCAGGCCTTTACAAGGGATCGGTTATACGAATTTCATCGGATAGAACGGATGAAATTCGAGCCGAATACATCAGGCTCATCGCCTTTATTGGGGTTTTTATAGTAATTCTATTGCTTATTGTATTTTTAATATACCGCAAAACGCGGGTTATTACTTCTCCCATTAAAAAGTTGGTTGAGCATGTTAACCGAGTTTCAAATGGCAACCTAAGCGAACGGGCCGAAGTTACGGGTAGCCTCGAAATTGTTACCCTTTCGTCGAGGTTTAATAAGATGATTGAGGAGTTGGAGGAGTTTTATAACGAGCTAGAGCAGAAGGTTCGAGAAAGAACTGCCGAAGTGGTTGCGCAAAAAGCAGAGATTGAGGCTCAACGCGACCTTTTGGCCGATCAGCAAAAGCATATTCTCGATAGCATTCAGTACTCCAAGCGGTTGCAAAATGCCATTTTACCAACTAGTGGTTTTGTTAAAGAGCTTTTCCCCGAATCGTTTGTGCTATACCTGCCTAAAGATATTATTAGCGGCGACTTCTACTGGTTTCATCAGCATGGTGAGAAAAAGTATTTTTCGGCAATTGATTGCACAGGGCACGGAGTACCCGGTGCATTAGTATCTATGGTAGGCCAAAATTGGCTTAACTATGCGGTTAAGGATTTAAGCCTCGAAAAACCTGCCGATATCCTAATGGCTCTTGACAATGGCGTGATGTCGACCTTTAAGGAATGCGACGACGACACCTCTGTTAAGGATGGAATGGACCTAGCGCTTTGTTGCATAAACTATAAGGATATGACCCTTGAATTTGCAGGGGCGTATAATCCAGTTATCATCATCAGAAACGATGAAATAACCCTAATTAAAGGCGATAAGTTCCCCATTGGAGCATTTTTTAGGGGCGATAAAAAGGTTTTTAACAATCAAGAAGTTAAGGTTGATAAGGGCGATTTGGTTTACGTTTTTTCCGATGGCTTTGCCGATCAGTTTGGTGGAGAGAACCAGAATAAGTTTATGTCGAAACGGTTTAGGCAGCTTTTGTTCGATATTCATCAGAAACCATTGGTTGAACAGAAAGATATACTATACAAAACCATTGTTGAATGGATGGGCCCCTTGGAGCAGCTAGATGATATTACCGTAATTGGAATAAAAGTATAACAAATGGTAGAGCTGAATTTATCGGTCAGATACAATAGGCACGATGCCGAGGCTGAGGGGTTTGCAAATGAATTTATTGCCGACCTACAGCGTTGCCTTATGCGTTTTGCCGTTAAGGCAAGCATCTCTGTAAATCCGAATGAGGACGAACACCAGCGTACAGTCCTAATCCTATCACACTCCGATAATATCCCTAATGATGCGAATCCTTGGTATACCCCTTATATTAAAGGTTCCCAAAATCTTGTGCTAATCCTATCTCCCCTTGAGAATAGCATTATTGATAACCTAAAACTTTCTACAGTGCACGTTTTTTGGGAAAGGGTTTTTGAAACAGGTGAGATACGTAAAATTAGAAGAAGTGTAGCTGAGGCTCAGTATAGGTATTGGGAAAAGGTGGCCGATGTTTGTTTGGATATGATTGCCGATAACCAAGCAAGTACTAAAGAGAGTTTAGCCCAAAAAGTTTACCTATCGCACGGCGATGTGTACGTTAACGCCGACAGAGAAAACTTAAAACGCGACCTAAACGATTTGGGCTTTAAGGTTCTTCCTGATAAGCCATTTAGCACCAGTATAGATGAGTGTACAAATCAAATTAAAACATTTCTGCACGAGGTTGAGCTTATTGTCAATATTATTCCTCCAATCTACAATCCTTTCTTTGTAAACCAGCATCTTTCGCTTGCCGAGCATCAGTGCAACATTACTGCTGAATATATCAAGCAAAACCCCAATGTGCAACGAATTATATGGTTACCCACGTCTTTCGAGGTTACCGATGAAGAAAATCAGGTTTTTATTGAGAAACTTCAGCGCGACCCCGATCAAGTAGCAGGTACCGTTGTCCTAAAATCGCCCATCGAGGAGCTTAAAAAAATCTACAGAAAGTTTTTGCTAAGCGCAAAAGCTGATAATGTTGCAAAAGCGGAGCAAGTTGATCTTTATGTTGTTTCCGATCCTAACCATAGTGAGGCCATAAATGAAATTATCAATTCAGTAAAAATTGGTTCTGGTGCTAATGTAATGGCCACAAGGCCAGATGTTTCATACAAAAGTCATATTGGCTGTTTAGCGCAATGCAAAAATGTAATTTTATTCTACAACGTGCTAAACGAAACTTGGCTTAAAACAAAAATTTCGGAGATTGAAAAATCAAAGGGGCTTGATGCGTATTCTCCATTTAACTGTATTATTCTTTTTGTGCACAACAGCCTCCCATTACCCTCTGGTTATCAAAACGTATTTACCCATATAGTAACTAGCATTAATGAGCTATCGGCAATTGATTTAAGTGAAACCTAAAACAAACATATTGTAACCAATGGATACAATATCTAAACAAGAAATAGTTGGTAAAACGCTGAAAAACCCATTCCCTGGGTTACGGCCATTTCTACCCGAAGAAGCTCACCTGTTTTTTGGTCGCGAAGGCCAAAGTGAGGAAATACTTGAAAACTTATCAAAAAACAGGTTTTCTGCAATACTTGGGGCTTCGGGTTCGGGTAAGTCTTCGTTAATTTACTGCGGACTGCTACCAATACTACATGGAGGATTTCTTCATAACGGCCGTTCGAAATGGCGAATTGCCATAGCTCGCCCCGGATTATCTCCCATAGCCAATTTAGCGCATTCGTTAGCTAAAACTTTTTCCAGCGATCAAAACAACGATGACGTTGAGGCTGATGCATTGATAAATCAAGCAATTCTTAGTCGATCATCAGATGGTATTGCAAATCTTATCGATCAGTTTGGCCTCGATGCTGATGAGAATTTCCTAATTCTTATTGACCAGTTTGAGGAACTTTTCAGGTACCAGTATTCAGGTAAAGATACCGATGCACACGATAGGGTTGACCATTTTGTTAATCTTTTAGTAAGCATAGTAAAGCAGCAAAAGCAACCAGTTTATGTTGTTATTACCATGCGCTCCGACTTTATTGGCGATTGTTCACCATTTCAGCAATTCACAAAGCTTATTAACGACAGTCACTACCTAATTCCTAGGATGACCCGTGACGATTTTAGAAAAGCAATTACCGGACCGGTTGCCGTAGCCGGAGGGGCAATATCCGATCAGTTGGTGCAGCTATTGCTAAACGAAATGGGCAATAACCCCGATCACCTGCCAGTTCTTCAGCATGCACTAATGCGAACTTGGGATTACTGGGTTAAAACTGGAGATACCAGTTTGCCTATGGGAATTAACGACTATGAGGCCATTGGCAGGTTAGAGCGTGCTCTATCAAACCATGCCAACGAAACATTTTACGAGCTTAACGTAGAGCAAAAACGAATTTGTGAGGTAATTTTTAAATCGTTAACCGAGAAAGGTGAAGACAACAGGGGCGTTCGCAGGCCAACCACAATAATGGAACTTTCACAAATTGCGGAGGCGTCTGTAACCGACGTAATAAGCGTTGTTGAGGTGTTTCGAAAAGCAGAGCGAACTTTCCTTACACCTCCTCAAAACTTCGAACTTCACGAGAATTCGCTTATTGATATTTCTCACGAGAGCCTAATGCGAGTTTGGGACAAGCTAAAAGTGTGGGTAGAGGATGAGGCAAATGCAGTGAAAATGTATCGTAGGCTTGCCGAATCGGCCGAACTTTTTAGCGAAGGGAAGTCGAATCTTTGGGGTCCACCCGATTTGCAGCTAGCACTGGCATGGCGCGAAAACCAGAAACCAAACCTGCCTTGGGCAGCGAGGTATCATCCTGCTTTTGAGCGAACCATGGTTTACCTCCAAACCAGCGAGGAGGAGTATATTGCCGAAGAAGAGAATAAGGTGCGACTTCAGAAACGAGCGCTACGCCGCTCAAGAATTGTTGCTCTTATACTAGGTACTGCTGGAATGATTTCAATTGGTCTAGGTATTTTGGCCCTAATCCAACGGCAAGATGCGATTAAGGAGAGTAATAGAGCAAATGAACAGGAGCAAATTGCTATAAAACAAGCCGAAGAGGCTGAGCGACAAAGATTACTTGCTGAGCAAAGCGAACAGGAAGCACGCGAGCAGCGCGATCAGGCAGAGGAGAGCCGTAAACTTGCCGATGAACAAAGGTTAATCGCTCAACGAAACCTCAATGAAGCCGATAGACAAAGGCGGATAGCCACACAGCGAGAGAAAGAAGCCCAAGATCAACGAATTATTGCAGAGCTAAACGAAAAACTTGCAATTGAGCAACAGCAGCTAGCCGAAACAGCAAGCCAAGAGGCTGAGCGAAGAAGAATGTTATCCATTGCTCAATCAATGGCTGTTCGAAGCGAGCAGATGAGAACCGATACGTTACTTAAGGGTTTACTTGCGTTTCAGGCATATCATTTTAATAAAGATTTTCAGGGTGTTAGCTTTAATCCCGATATATACCATGCACTATATTCGGGCCTATACTTTTTTAAGGGAATTGGTAGTAATGCATTTCAAGTTCATTCGGGCATGGTTCGTACTCTTATCGAAGCGAATGGAACTGTGTACTCTGCTGGCAGCGACGGGATTATATTTGAATTGACTGCCGAAGGGGTTTTAATGCCAGCGGTTGCTGAGAATTTAGGCATTGTTAAAAAAATTCTTGAGCATAACGGTAACCTATATGGTATAAGTAACACCGGAATGTTTAAAGTTAATCTTGCAAATAAAGATATTTTACAATTTCCTTTTAACGATGCTGAAGCCAGTGACTTTTTCATCGATCATCAAGGTAGGGTAGTTCTTGTTTACTCTAACAGCATTGCTATAGCCGATGACATAGGAAAAGAAGCAAGGCAAATGCTAACCGTGGAGTCAAGAATTAACGCATCGTTTTTTAGCAAAAGCAAAGGTGTGCTATACGTTGCCTTAAATAATGGTAATGTACTTAAGGTAAACATGGGTAGTACAGAGCAGAGTGAGAGCGAACTTTTTGCAAATATCTCCGAGAGTAGCTGGGGAGCAATTGGGTATAATCCTCAAAAAAATATTGTTGCAGCTGGGTATGGGAATAATCAGGGTGCAGTGTACCTGTGGAATGCTGCTAATGGTTCGGTTATGTCAATACTTAGGGGGCATACAGCCAAAATCACACAGATTTCATTTTCCAACGACGGAACCCTAATGGCAACCTCCAGCTACGATGGTTCTGTTAGGCTTTG
This sequence comes from uncultured Rikenellaceae bacterium, assembly GCA_964527985.1. Taxonomy (GTDB): domain Bacteria; phylum Bacteroidota; class Bacteroidia; order Bacteroidales; family Tenuifilaceae; genus Perlabentimonas. Next base: position 15,498 of record CAZGQZ010000007.1, read on the forward strand.
GCAGCTCAACGATTTAAATATACTGCCAGCTGTTTTCAATAATCATGAGTCGTGGGTAACCTCGGTGCTTTTTGCAAACAATGATCAACAGCTAATTTCGGGAGGCAGAAACGGGAAAGTTACCGTATCTCCAATTGTAATAGAATCTGTTGTTAATGAGTATTGCAACTTTTTAACAAGGAGCTTTTCGCCCGAGGAGTGGGCTAACTACGTTGGCGAGGATATTCCTTATAACCCAACTAAATGTGCTGAGTAAGATGAAAATATTTGTTGCTACAACCATTTTTCTGGTAATAACTTGCTTAACAGGTTTTTCGCAGGTTAGCTGTTCGGACCAGCTTCGGCAGGCTGAGAGACGTTACGACGATGGGCTTCTGGAGGTAATTCCTTCAATGATAAAACCATGCATGGAGTCGGGTTTTACAACTGAAGAAAGAATAAATGCATACAAGCTGTTAATACAAACCTACATTTTTAGCAATAGCATGTCCGAAGCCGACGAGGCAATGCACCAGTTTCTAAAAGCTTTTCCAGAGTATACCATACTTCCAACTGATCCGAAAGAATTTGTTGACCTTTATAATTCATACCGAACCGAGCCAATTTTACGCATTGAACCCTTTTTGGGGGTTAGTTACAGCATGCCATACGTTTTCGAAAACTACGCAATTGGCGATCTAAACAGCAGTGTTCCTGAGTACTTCTCAAATTTTGGCTTATCGCTTGGAGCAAATTATACCGATGAAATATATCGAGATATCGACGGTTCTTTTGGAATTTCACTCCATTACTCTAGGGTTGGTTACTACTACGAGGTTTTCGACTTTACCTACATTGAAGGAACTTATATCGACTTATATATTGGTGTCCCCCTCTCGGCTAGATACTATTTCCGAATTAATAATTTTGAGCTATTTGCCAAAGGGGGTATCGAAACCCAATTTTTGCTTTATTCGAGTAACAACCTAACCCGAGGGTTTTATAGTGGTGAAGATAATCTTGTTGGAGCCGTAAACTTAACCGATTTTCACAAAAAAATTGATATCCAACCATTCGTAGGCTTTGGGTTCAGCCCGCAATTTGGAAATGTTAAACTCTTGGTTGATACCGGTTTCCGATTTGGGACTATAGCTCCAGTTGATCACAATAGCCGCTATTCCAACGATGAGCTTCGGGAAAAATACTATATGGTTGAGGATAGATGGATTTTTAACCACTTCTACCTAAATGTTTCCTACGTTTTCTCTATATACAAACCCAAAAAGATTAGATAAAAATGAGAAGAATTTTTGCTATTACGGGTCTGCTGTTCGCATTTTTGTCATGTGAAAAATCTATCTCCGAGTTTCAGTACGAAAATTTTTTAAAGTACTTTGGAGGTGGTTCGGGTAGCTGTGGGTATAGTGTTGTTGAACTTACCAATGGAGGCTACATTGTTACTGGGTTTGATAGATCGGTAGAGCTACGTAAACAGGTGTTTGTCGCAAGGCTCGATAAGGCTGGTAATACTGTATGGGAAAACAATTTTGGAACGGTGCACGACGAGGAGGGGATAGCCGTTGATGTTTTAAACGATGAAATTTTTATAGCTGGTAATCGAACCAATTATATCACTGGAGCAGAAGAGGCATTTTTGCTAAAGGTTGGATTTAATGGCGATTCGCTTTCATGCCAATCGTTTGGCGGCGACTTAAATGCAGTAGTGAACCATATGCTAATTGTAGGTGGCAATATTTATGTTGCTGGTGAAACCTATGAAAGCAATCCGTTGCTAGCAAACTACTACATTGCTTGCATAAGCCCAGTTGGTGAACTAGTTTGGCAACGATCGTATGGCAATTTAAACGGAAGGCAGGTATACAAAAAACTTCTATACCAAGCCAATGGGAATATTGCAGCATTTGGAACAAACAACGCAATAACGGGAAGTGAGCAAACGCATGTAACATATACTGAACTTAACACTCAAGGTATACCTACTAGCGGATTAAACTTTCCGTTAAGCCAAAATCAAAGTTTTGGTGATGTACTCTCTGTTAATAATGAGTTTTATATCCTGTACTCAGCAAATGCTGAACAACTTGTTAGCTGCCATGCTGCAAAAATTTCCGATGGAGTAATTAGCTGGGATGTGGATTTAAGCATTACGGGAACAGGTACTACTATTTCTCAATCTAGCAATGGCAATCTCATAATTACTTCAAGTGGAAACGGGCTGGTAACTTATAGTACAGCTAGTATTTCCAGTGATGGAACAAACACTCAGATTAAAGAACTCAAGGCCTTCCCAGGTGAGGTGTACTCAACCATGAAAACTGCAGATGGAGGGCTAATTTCAATCGGGACAACATCCCTTTCGGACGATGGAATGGTCAGGGTAATTAAAACTGATCCAAACCTTCATCTTTTAAACCCTTAAGTACAGAGCCATGAAAACAGTCAGAATAATCCCTTTGTTGCTATTTTTAATTTTTAGTTTTTTTGCTTCTGCTCAGGAGCTAACCGTTGTAGTTTCGAGTACGGTAACTTCGCCCACCAATAGCAGCGCAATTGAGGCAACAATTACTTTTAGTGAGGCTGTTACCGGATTCGAAGTGGCTGATATTACCGTGGCTAACGGCACTGCAACAATTACCAACGATAGCAACCCTGTTTATACAATTAGCGTTGAGCCATCATCCGAAGGATTGGTTAGTATCTCTGTTGCGGCTAGCGTATGCGTTGACCAATCAACTGGTGCAATTAATAATAGCGAATCGAACCTGCTGAGCGTAATATACGACATAACTCCACCTGAGGTTGTTCTTTCTGATGATCATTCCACGGAGTATGTAAAACTTAACGACGAAATTGTAATCACCGCTTCATTTACCGATGCTAATGGAATTGATGAGGATATTCCTCCAAAAATTTCAATAGGTACTTTGGTCTCAGGCCTGAGTATGGATAAGGTGGATAACCTAAACTGGAGTTATACGTGGACAGTAAATTCTTCGGAACTTCTGGAAGTGGTTAACGTTAGCATATCGGCCACCGATAATGCGGATAATCCTAACAACACACCAACGGGTAAAACCTCATATACCATTGATAATGAAAAACCCGAAGTGACGGTTACATCAAACGACGGAAGCATAACCAATAGCTATCCATTCGGAATTGAAATGGCTTTTACCGAAGAGGTTCAGGGGTTTGGCCTAGCAGGAATATCTGTCACCAATGGCACAGCAGGAAATCTTCAAACTACCGATAATACCACTTTTACTGCCGACATTACCCCCGATTCTGAACTTACGGAACAGAGTATTAGTATAATAGTTATTGCTGATTTTTGTAACGATTTGGCAGGGAACCTTAATCTTGAGTCGAACCTTTTAGAGGTTGATTACTACCCTAATACAACTCCAACATTATCAACGGTTACAATTGCATCGAACAATATTTTTAACACTGCTTATGCAAAAATTGGCGATAAGGTAACCATAGTCTTCACATCGGAACGAGCCTTGGAAAATGTTGTTGCAACCATCTCGGGTAACTCAGCAACCGTAGTTAACACGCATGCTAACATGCGAGAGTGGGAGGCAAGCTATACAATGCAAGGAACAGATACCGATGAAGGGCCTATTACTTTCTCAATTTCTTTTGATGATGCAAACGGAGTTCCTGGTTCGGAAAATGCAACTACCGATGGATCAGGTGTTTCGTTCGATAGAACATCTCCCTCGCAACCCAGTTTTACAGCAGCATCAACCGCATCGCCCACACAAAATAAAAGGCCATTATGGGTTTGGCAATCCACCGATGGGGTTGATGGGAGTGGAAATTTTAGGTATAAGCTTAACAACAGCGATTTTTCATTTGGTGAAACGTATACTACTAGTACCAGTTTTCAGCCTAGCACCGATCTGGTAGATGGAATTCATACTCTTTATGTTCAGGAACGCGACGAGGCAGGTAACTGGTCGCTTACCGCGAGTAAAGATATAGTGGTTGATAACATAACACTAATGCCTACGCTAACCAAACCGGCTGAGGGAACCAGTTCGAACGCTAGCCTGGAGATTGATTTCTATTTGCCCGAAGATGCACTTTCCGAATCAGTGAAAATGACTTTTGTGGCAACCAGCTCAACTTCAGTTGCCGACAGGATAATTACCTTTACTAGTTTACACGAAACGGAGGGCAATCACAATTTCTTTCTCGATGGAACCGATTTAGTTGACGGGACGCATGTGCTTTCTGTTGAAACAACCGGATCGGAAGGAGCCAAAATTGTGGATGGGGAAACATACACCGTTACGCTTGAGTATCAAGATGCCTTGGGAAACCCCGTTGCAAGCGTTGTTAACGAAAACTTTTTTTACTCAAGTCAACCACCCACCGCCAGCTTTGAAGAGATTGATCCCAATACAATCAATTCGAATATAGGTACTCTTAACCTATCGTTTAGCTGGGCAGTAGAGTATGAAACCGTAGGTTGGAACGATTTTACGCTCACCCGAAACGGAACGCCCGTCAATTTAACCGGTGCACCTGCTATTGGATATACCGTTGTGAGCAGCACTTACAAAACGGCAAAAGAGTATACTTTAAACTTGACTACCTTTACCGAAGACGAAGGGGTATACGTGTTAACCCTAAATGCCAGTGGCTCGGGAATAAAGGATCGAAACGGCAATTTGCTTATTGATAATGCTAGCGCTAGCTGGACCTGCGATAAAACACCTCCAACGGTAACCCTTAGCACCACAATACCAAGCCCCACCAATGCCACTAGTTTTGTTGTTGAAGCTAGTATAAGCGAACCAACCGAAACGTTTAACCAAAGTATTATTGAGGTTACAAATGCTAACGTAAGCAGCTTTACGCAAAATAGCCCTTCAAACTATTCGATAACCATTGAACCAACAAAGGAAGGCGTAGTAACCACAAAGGTATCCGATGGTTCGTTTTACGATATGGCATCAAATGCAAATGAGCAAGCGGCTCAGGTTAGCATTGTTTTCGATGATACTCGTCCTATACCCGTAATCACCAGTGAGGAAACTAGTCCAACCAACGCAACTACAATTCCAATATCTATTAATTTTGGTGAAATTGTGGATGGCTTTCACGAGAGCGAGATAGATATTGATAGCGGTGAAGCGCCTTATTCCATCGATAATTTTTCCACAACAAACAATCGGGTATTTAACTTTAACCTCAAGGTTGACGATGTTACTAATTATCCGATAGCCACCTTTACCATTACTATAAATGATGCTGTATGTGCCGATATTGCTTCAAATACAAATGAGCAAGCCCAATTTGTAATCGACTTTGATAGCGGAATTCCTGAACTTACGAGCGTTAGCTTTGAGTCGAACCATGTAAATTCGGAGTGGGTTAGGGTTGGAAAAAAGGTAACACTTCAGTTCGAGGCCAGCAAATCAATTCAAAATGTGCAGGCAACTATATACGAGCAAAGCGTAACCGCATCGTTTCAGGGGGGCGTATGGAGCGCTAGCTATACCTTTAACGAGAGCGACATAACCGAAGGAGTTGTGCCTTTTACAATTGATTTTTCCGATTTAGCAGGAAATGCGGGCTTACAGGTAACTCATCTTAATTTTGGAGGCACCAATGTAACATTCGACAGAACAAAACCTGTAATTTCCGATGTTAGCATTTCAACCAGCAACCCATCGGGTATTTATGCCAAGCCAACTGATTGGGTTTATGTTGAGTTTAACGTTGATGATGGCAATGCTGATCCTAGCGCAATTATTAGAGGTCAGCCAGCTACGCTATCTGGTAGCCCCTTGTGGACAGCCTCACGCCAAATGCTTTTAGCCGATGTGCAGGGTTTTATCACCTTTAGCCTCACTGCCACCGATTTGGCAGGTAACGTTAGCGAAACAGTAACTGCTACAAACGACGATACTTGGGTAATTTTCGATAAAGCACCACCGTCGATTTCTGCCGTTACTGTGGATGAAGGAACTTATAAGGTTGGCGACGAAATTCTTGTTGATATTGTAACCGATGATGATATTTATGAACGATTTCTTATAGAGGTTAACGGAGAAACATTACCACCAGAAAATTTCTTTAACTTAAATAATAATAGCTACTCGGTTAGCTACGTGGTTTCCGAAAACGACAATCAGCACCTAAATGCCGGATCGTTACCCGTTAATATAGTGCTTTCAGATATTGCAGGAAATATAAATGCTGCAATTACTTCAGCATCTGTAAATGGTGTGAACTTAACTATCGACTCAAAAACGCCACAGATTTTCGATGTGAGCAGTAATGCTGAGGTTTCAGGTAATGTTATTGTTGGCGACTTAATTGAGTTTGTTGTCACCCCTCAGGTTCAGGAAGCCAATCTGCAGGTGTTCCCTCAAGAATATAACGATAAACCGCTTGTTTGGAGCACGTCCGATGATGGTGTTACATATACTTCAAGCTACGAGGTGCAAAATGGCGATACTGACCAAATATCACCCTTGCCATTAGGCGAGGTAACCCTTACCGATCAGGCAGGTAATACGAGTAACCCAGTTTTGTACAATGATATTCAAAAGAGTATCTACGCAAATAAGCCTACGGTAACCATTATGGGTTCAACCTCTCAATGCTATAGTAGCATCTTAAGCATCCCAATAGCATTCGATTTTACTGGATATACGCCGTTCCAGCTAACCTACAATGTTGGTTCAAATACTTATGGCCCAATTGAGGTAACAAATCTAAGTCATGCCATATCTGTTGATGGTTTATCAGTTGGTGAGCACATCGTTTCTTTGTCAAACCTCGAGGATGGCTCGGGTAACTTCAACAGTAATGCAGAGCAGGACGCTGTAATTAACGTTTTGCCACTGCCCGACGTTGATTTTAACGTTACTTCATCGCCATTTAATATCGATGAACAGCCAATTGACCTATCGCTTTTTGTGAGCCAACCTGGAGGTGTTTTCTCAGGTATGGGCGTTGGCACC
>CAZGQZ010000007.1:22583-31510 GCA_964527985.1 uncultured Rikenellaceae bacterium
CTTACAATTACACCAAGCGAAATGGCAACTGGCGATTACGAAATACTGTATAGCTATGAGGATGGAGGCGTTACATATCAGGCAACTCGAAATTTTACGCTCGATGCTGCTAGTGAAAACGTTGACTTTGGGGTTCTTCAGCCTAGCTACTGTAAGGATTCGCCTGCTATTACTCTATCGCCAATTAATGCCTATCCGGCCGGAGGTACACATCACTTTGAAGGGCCAAGTTCAGGGTTTTCGTTTGTTCCTGGGGCTAGTACGGCAACGCTAATCCCATCCGACTTAGAAGCAGGACAAACCTATAGTATTACCTACCAATACGTAACAGCACTAGGTTGTAGTTCCAGCACAATTGAGCATTCAACGCTAATTAACCCTTTGCCTGAGCTTAATTTTACGCTGCTCGATAATTATAACTACGATCATGACCCAATTCTGCTTTCCGGCAGTGAACCTAATGGAGTTTTTAGTGGCACAGGTATTAGTAACAATACCCTTTATCCTAATCTAATTACTCCAGGGCCAAATCATTCTTCTACAGGTACTCCATTCACGGTTTTTTATTCGTATACAGATCCAGCAACGCAATGCTCAAATTCAGTTTCACAACAATCATACGTACGGCAAGCCAATGAAACCATTGAAGGCTTAACCAGTGAGTATTGTTACTCCGATGATGTGATTGCAATATCATGTACTCCAGAGGGATTCCCAAGTCTTGAGGGGACTTTTTACAGTAAAAATGACGGAGTTACCCCAACTGGAGTCAATCAAGCGAATTATAGTATCGCTAATGCTGGAGTAGGAGTTGATACAGTATTCTTTAGGTATACCATAGGTGAAACCGATTACGAGGTTTACACCCGAGTTCTAATCGATTCTATTGGACCTGTAGCAATAACAGGGCTCGAGCCAAGCTACTGTAATAATGCATCTCAGGTTATTATTGTTGGCGATAACGGCAATCACGGCCAAGGTATCGGAAACTTTTCCTATACCGGCACAACTGAGGCTTTTGGAAACGCCGGAGATTTAGCATACTTGTCGCCAATGGTTGAAACGCCAGGAAGTTATGAGATTACATACACCTATCAATCAAGTATCTCAAGTTGCTACAGCGAAATAGCTATACCTGTTGATATTAACCCAGTACCTCAAGTAAAGTTTGATGTTTTGCAAGCATGTAGCGATTTGGCAACAGAGCCAGTGGAGTTTGTTAATAACACAATTTCTGAGGATGAGGTTGCGGAGTGGCGCTGGAATTTTAACAGCGAAGGCGAATCGTACGATTTTGAACCAAGCTTCCTTTTTCAATCCTCGGGCGATAAGCTCATCTCGCTAAAAGCCACTACTGTAAATGGTTGTATTGCGCAAAAGGATTCAAGCGTGCTGGTTGGCGTTATTCCTTCAGCAAATTTTAGCTGGATTAACGAGTGCTTAACCGAGCAAGAAACGGAGTTTTTCTGTACCTCCGAGGAGACGAATATTGCCGATTATAGATGGATAATTAACGATGATATTGTTTTTGAGGGCGATGAGATGTCATCGTTTAGCTACTTATTCCCCAACATTGGTCAGCAACAGGTTAAACTTGTGCTCGAGTCGTTTGATGGCTGTAAGGATTCTATTACCAAGCAGATTTTTATTCAGCCATTAATCAATATCTCTGAGTTTGATAATAGTATTTACTCCGAAAATTTTGAAGAGGGTAATGGTAGTTGGGTGGCTCGTAGCATAGCCGATGATGGTCATTTTAGCTGGGAGTTCGGAAGCCCAACCGGATCAATAATAAGCCAGGCTGCATCAGGGGAGAACTCATGGTTTACGAATATTAATCTTGCAAATCAAACGGTTGAAAATTCGGAGGTTGTTAGCCCATGTTACGATTTTAGCCTGCTCGAAAAACCAATGATTAAGCTTAGCATTTGGTCGTCTCCCGATCCTGGGCGCGATGGGGCTGTATTGCAATATAGCCTTAATCAAGGTGAAACTTGGCAAAACCTAGGTGCCATAAATTCGGGCATTAACTGGTTTAACTCATCTACTATTCAGAGTCGACCTGCCGACCAATTTATAGGTTGGAGTAGCATACAAATGGAAGGTTGGGAAAGCGCTAGGTTGAGTTTGGAAAGTGTTCAGGGTGAGCCTAATGTTAGGTTCCGAATTGCCTATGCTGCCGATGGAAACTCTATTAACGAGTTCAACGGTTTTGCCTTTGATGATGTATGGATTGGTAATCGGGGAAAGCAGCTGCTGCTTGAGTATTTTACAAATACTGGTGTTACAGGCTCGGGTGATGCAAACCAGAGTGTTGTTGCTTTAGAAAATCAGAATGATAGTGATGTAATCCCTATGCACTATCACACATCGAGCCCTGCAAACGATCCTATATATAGCTTATTCCCAACTTCATCAACGCCAAGAGAAATTTTCTATGGAGTTTCAAGTTTGCCATTTGCCCTAATAAATGGCTCAACTCCTCTTTCGTTTAGCAATTTTTCAGCAAATCAGAATGCTGTAGAAATATCCTCACTATATGATTCGCCTTTTTCTATAGATTTAGATGCCCAGTATGAAGGAAGTGTTGATCTCGATGTTAGAATTACATCTCTTGGCGAGCTAACAAATGAGGATTTATTGTTGCATTGTGCAATTGTTAAGTCCGAAGTAAACATAACCGAGAGCGTAGCAAGTGGTGAAACGGTATTCTATAATGTTGTCAAACAGTTTCTTCCTAACTCTGGTGGCGTAAGCCTTAAGGGCAATTGGGACTTAAACGAGGAGCAAACTTTTAGCGTTTCGTGGAATCCTTCGTCGGTAAGCGAGCTAAGTACAACAAGCATGGTTGTTTTTATACAGAATGTTAACAATAAGCAGGTTTACCAGAGCGAATCAATCGATTTGTCATCGTTAACATCTAGCCCTTTTGATTTGCAACTGACAAATGTGTTGCTCTACCCAAATCCTGTTACTCAAAATCTCATTGTTGATAGCCCTGAGGTGTTTTATTCCATGTCAATACACGATATTACCGGTAGGGCTATTTGGAGTAGAAATTACAACGAGAAGTATGCTTCAATACCGGTGGCTTGGCTAAAGAATGGTGTTTACCTTTTAACCATTGAGTTTAATAACCAGAGAATAACACGTAGGTTTGTTAAGCAGTAGAACTACCTATTGGCAAGAGGAATATGCTAGGATATATTTCTCTTGCTAGTGTAGTTTTAGCCCAATGAGGTGTATAAACTCTTCGCGGGTTTTAATTTGTGAGAGAAAAACACCTGTAAATGCCGATGTGGTTGTAACTGAGTTTTGCTTCTGAACTCCACGCATTTGCATGCACATATGGGCAGCCTCAATTACCACGGCAACACCCATTGGGTTTAGCGTTTCTTGTATGCAGTCTCTTATCTGCATTGTTAACCGCTCCTGCACCTGAAGCCTGCGGGCAAAAGCCTCAACAACGCGAGCAATTTTGCTTAATCCGGTAATTTGTCCGTTGGGAATATAGGCTACATGAGCTTTACCGTAGAATGGGATCATATGGTGTTCGCACATTGAGTATAACTCAATGTCCTTTACAATAACCATTTGCCTGTAATCCTCTTTAAATTTGGCGCTGTTTAAAATTTCTTTTGGGTCTAAATTGTATCCTTGAGTTAGGAATTGTATCGCTTTTGCAACGCGAATTGGGGTGTCCTGCAGCCCTTCCCTGTTAACGTCTTCGCCAATAAGGTCGAGAATGTTTTTGTAATTTTCGGCTAGCTTATTAGTCTTCTCAATATTCCAGCGTTCAACCTTTTCGTAACCTTCGTTGTCGTATAGATTGGCGTTACTATTAATGTCTTCAATGTGCATGATAACGTGCTATAAAAATTGATATGCGATGTAAAAAATTATTCTCCAAAATATTCCACAAAGTTATTTTCAGTTTCCTGAATTTTAACACTGTGAATTTGTGCCCCTAACTTGCTTATGGGTTCACTTAAAATGTTCCAAATGCTTATGGCAATATTCTCCGTTGAAGGGATTACTCCTTGCAGAAAATCAACATCAATGTTTAGGTTTTTATGGTCAACCTTTGCTATTACCAACTCTTTTATAATACTGCTTAAGCTTTTAAGGTTAACTACATAGCCAATTTTTGGGTCAACCTCGCCTTTTACTGTAACGTATAGCTCGTAGTTGTGCCCATGCCAGTTTGGGTGAGAGCAATTTCCGTAAAGCTCATAGTTCTTGTCATCTGGCACTTCAGGGTTGAATAATCGGTGAGCCGATGAGAACCTTTCGCGACGTGTAAGATAGGCTATTGGCATATTCTGTTCATTTTCACTTACAAAGATAAACTAAATTTCTTGTATCCCTATAAAATCGTTACGGTGTGTTGTTAATTGCCATCATTGCTGAGGGTATTCTTGAAATTGCCCTACCATTAATCGGATGTAAATAACCTGTTTTGTTGTAAGGATTCTTTTGTACATTTATACCAAAATTATGCGGATGAAACATCTAGTCATTGTTCTGTTTTTTGTACTAAGTATTACATCATGTAAGCAAAGTAAAAACAATGTGGTTTTTGACGAAAATGCCAATCAAATGATTTTGTACGGTTATGTAACTCCCGAAGCTTTTCAAGCCGAACCCTTTGCAAGGTGGTACTTGGCTGAGTACTCAAATTACACACCTCAGGAAGATGTGGTAAGCGCTATTGCCAATTTAAAAGAGGGTGTAAGCGTGTTGGTTGTATTAGGAACGTGGTGTGGTGATAGCAAACGAGAAGTGCCTCGCTTTATGAAAATAATTGATGGTGCCGGTTTTGCCGACGAGCACATTACAATTATTGGAGTGAATCGGTTTAAGGTTTGCCCCGAGGCAAATATTCACAAAGGTGATATTCAGCTTGTACCCACTTTTATAATTTCAAAAAATGGCAAAGAGCTAGGACGAATTGAGGAAACTCCATTAGTTTCCCTAGAGGAAGATTTTCTGGGAATTATTGATGATGAATAGTATTAGTGCAGCATTTTATAACATCTGTTCGTCTTTAAAACACAATTAAACGAATAGCATTATGGAACCTACAAGAACTACAACCGAAGGTCAGGTAACTGGAATTATTGGCGTTGTATTGGGTGTAATATCATTAATAGTTGCTTTTATTCCTTGTGTTGGCGTTGTTGCTTTTCTTCCGGCGGCATTAGCCATTATTTTTAGCGTTATCTCAATAGTACAGGCTACAAGAGGTAACGGAGCAAAGGGGCTTGGAATTGCTTCGCTAATAATATCAATTTTGGCTACGCTAATTGCAGCGCTTTGGCTTGCTGGCATATCAATTATTGCTAATGAGGCTATCAAAGATCCAGAAACATTTGAGCAGATAGAGAAGGGAATAAAGGAGGCTTTAAACGATGAGGATGATGATTCTTCTAGCAAGGAGCGAATAGATAGCCTAGAGAATAGGCTTAGGGTAATTGAAGGGGAGGAAGTGGAACAGAAACCAGAACCAGAACCAGAACCAGAACCGGAACCGGAACTGGAACCAGAAAAATAGCAAGGGCACGGCACTATTTATGAATATCGAAATACTTCCAACCAAAGGGAACCGGATTTTAGTTACATGGATAGTGTTAGCATTGGCTACATTAGTGTTGTTAATGCTAATACACCTACTTTTCTATTTTCTGTTTTACTTCAACAAGGTTTCGCTTTACGAGCATTTCGCAGGTGTTTCGGTTACCATTCTTTTTTATGCAATTATTTGGCCGGGTGTTATTGTGCATAGCTATAAGTCGAAACGACTGCTAGTTGAACATAATGGCGAAGTTGACCCAATGCTTGTTAAAAACTACTTTCTTCAGCAAGGTTATTCTGAGCAGTCTAGTGGCGATAATTTCTATAAACTTGCTTCGAGCAAAAGGTTTGATAGGCTTTTTAAGGGATCGAAAAATGTAACAGTTAGGTATTCTTTAACTAGCATTCATATCGAACTGCCTGCCAATAAGGTTTACGATGTGCATCACGCCTTTAAGTTTCAGAGTATTTTTGTACGCTAACCCAGCCCTATTGTTTTACAATGAAGCAAAATGCGTATGCTTATAGAATAGTTAACCTATTACTGGCATTGGTAGTACTAGGTGTATTTGCATACTCATTAATGTATGCACCGGGCAAACATCCTATTCCATCAATTTTTACTGATATTACTGGAGTTGAAACCCCAAGCACGGGATTATCTGCTGCTTTTTCGGAGTTGGTGAGGGGTAATTTAAGCTTAGCAAAAATCAATAACGCTTATGTTTTGCAAATTTTTTCGTTTTTCGTTTTGCAGCTTTTGCTTCGCGTTTCCCTCATTTTTGTGAGTGCAAAAACGAATCGCTTAAAAATGGTTGTTTGGCTTGATGTTACTTTTTCACTAGCACTTTTTATATACTGCTTTTGGCCTTTTGTACAATTTATTTTTAAAATGGCAAAGTTGTTAGCCTAGCAACTCATTCAGTTTTAAAGTTTCTCCAGCCCTAATGCCTTTGGGTGTATTGGTCAGTGAACTGCATTCGTTATAGTGGTCATGTTGGTAAAAGAGGTAGTAACTATTCTCTATCGCTTCATTTAAAAATAATTCTTTCTCTTTCATGGTTACCAGAGGCTCCACATCGTAGCTCATATTCCAAGCTAAATGAATGTGTGCAGTTGATGGGAACAAATCGGCAGCGTAAACTAGCTTTTTGCCGTTGGGCAAATGGATTATTGGGATTATTTGCCCTTTTGTATGGCCATTAAAAAAACGAATATCAATGCCAGGAATTAGCTCTTCTTCAACCTTTACAAGGTTAAGTTGGCCAAACTCTTTAATAGGAAGAAAATTTTCTTTTAGGAATGAATCGGCTTCGCGAACATTGGGGTTTATTGCCCAATCCCATTGGGTTTGGCTAATATGGTATTTTGCATTTGGGAAAACCGGATAGTAGTTGCCTTGTTCGTCAACTCCAACGCCGCCCCCACAATGATCGTAATGTAAATGCGTATGGATAATATCGGTTATGTCGGTTGGTTTATACCCAAGTTTTGCCAAGCCGTTTAGCAGCCCATCACCGCCAAAAAGATGAAAATGGCTAAAAAATTTATCGCTTTGCTTTTTGCCAAATCCAGTATCGATTAGCACAACGCGATTCTCAGTTTCAATAACTAGTGATTTTAGATCGAGAGGTATGAGATTGTTCTCGTCTGATGGGTATTTCTTATTCCATAATACCTTAGGTACAACGCCAAACATGGCGCCACCATCTACCTTAAAACTTTGGATGTTGAATGCTGAGACTTTCATCTAAACTTAGTTTTTGTAAAAAATTAATTCAGAATGCTATCGTCAAATTTAGGGTATTTACGCTATTTTGCCTTCCAATAGAAACCGCAAATTTCTCATCGGCTAACTTTTTGGTGAAAACATAAGAACAGCTAATTCCCAGTATTGTTCCTCCAAGTACATCCCAGTAGTCGTGTTTGTTTGCATATACCCTCGACCATCCAACGAAACTCGCTGCTAAGTATGATGGTATGCCTACTCTCCACCCGTACCTTTTTTGAAGAAATGCAGCGCCAGTAAAAGCAGCAGTAGTATGCCCCGATGGAAAGCTATACCGGCCTCCGTTTGGCCTTTCTTTATCAATTAGTCTTTTTAGGGTGTGGGTGGAAATTACTGAAAGGGCCATCGATTTGCAGAATTGCCAGTGAGGTTTGTCGTTGCTCTGCCAAATTAGTGTTGAAGCAAAAGCGGCTGCAGGTATTGCTATTTGAAATACGTCGCCTGTTTTCTCTATGTAATTTTTTTGGGCTTGCAAGCCCAAAAAGTTAAGGTATGGTAGTATAAAAAGGATAGTTTTAAGAAAAAGCTTAGTCATAACTATGTATTCATAAACAACAGGTTATCGCGTATACGATGATTTGTATATTGGGCTGAGTTTAAGGCGGAAGCAATTATTCGCAGGGTCTTGTTTTAGAAAGTGCGAAAGCCTTTTGTATAAAATTGGAAGATTTTCTTTAAATCCCTTCGGATCTTCAAAGAAATACTCAATGGCTACTGCAAAAAATTCATGGATATTTGATCCGGCATAGGATCGTAAGTAGTGCGTATTACCCGATTTTATTTTTTCAATCTCTTGTTTCGATATTTTAATAATGCTCTCAAGCTGCTCGTCGAGGCCCATTTCGTGGTTGTTGGTGTACATTATGGTATGCATAAAAGCATGCGCTAATTCGTGTAACCCTAAGTTTATACAATCATCGGGAATTGCATATCCTTTTACAAAACTTTTCCACGATAGTACAATTAGCCCTCGAGGGTGAACTTCGCCATGGTGAAGATTTTTGGTAATTGGGCTAATATACGCATCGGGATAAATAATGATATGCCTAAATTTTGATAGTTTATAATGGTTTAGTCCAAATGTTAGTTGGACTAGGGAGCCTAGAACAAACCATTTTACCTCATCGGTAACATTAAACTCTTGCCTCCCTTTAATCTTAATGCTAAAGCTTAAGGCGTGAATTCTGCTCAAAAATTTATTTTGAAGTTTTGGGCTAAGTGCGTTGTAGTAGCTCGAATGGCGGGTATAGAAATTATTTAACCTATTTTTCAGGCCGTAGGGCATGAAAAGCAAACCGTAAATACTAGCTGCAACCTTATAGGTAAATCCGAAAAGGGCTAAAATGGCTAGTAGGTATAATTGCATTTGTTACAAATAGGGTTAAAGTTTATTGGAGTGTTGAAACAAAAAACCCAGCCATTTGGCTGGGTTTGTGCGGATAGAGGGACTCGAACCCCCACGCCTTTCGGCACTAGATCCTAAGTCTAGCGCGGCTACCAATTACGCCATATCCGCAATTGCGGTGCAAATGTACAACCTTTTTTTATTCCTGCAAATTTTTTC
>CAZGQZ010000008.1:0-29818 GCA_964527985.1 uncultured Rikenellaceae bacterium
TAAACCGCCGCAAGGTAGTAAGTATTCTGGTGGGTTTGCTGGGCATTGTAGTTATTAGCCTTGGACGCAAACAGATGGGTGCTGTTGGAAGCATAGCGAGCGTGGGAATTCTTATCTTAATAGCCAATAACTTGTTGGCGGGTTTTGGCAATATGTTGGTTGCAACCGATAAACGTCGTATTCCGCCACTGGTGCTCAGTTCATTCTCAATGATATTTGGTGGTGCCCTGCTTTTTGGTTTAGGATTAGTAACCGAGGGTTACCAGTCGGGGCCATTCCCTTTGGAGTACTGGTTGTCGCTGGCTTGGCTTAGCTTTCTATCAGCAGCAGCAATTTCTATTTGGTATACTTTGCTAAAACGATCAGGGGTAAAACTATCTACTTTAAACATGTGGAAATTTATTATTCCAGTTCTTGGCGCTGTGCTAAGTTGGCTGCTGCTGCCCAACGAGCACCCCACGCTAATAGCCATAATAGGTATGGTTCTGGTTGGTTTATCGTTGGTAATTTTAAACTGGAATATACGAAAGCGGGGATTGTAGTGTAACCTTCTAGAAGTCACGGCGCGACTTATGCTTCGACAGGCTCAGCAGTCGTCGCAATCGGACTGTCAAATGAAATAGTATAATCGTACGGGAGTGAGTTGGTAAAATATCAAATAAAAAATCGTGGTCGTTAAAGCCACGATTTTTTATTAATATGTTTTAAAGAGTTTTACTGTTGGGAACGGCAGTACATTTTTAGCATGGGCTCGGCGGGTTGGTAGTTTAGTTCAACAGCACGCCTAAAGTCGTTACAGGCTCCTTCGCTATCGCGAGTATTCATCCGCGATATGCCTCTGTTATAGTATGCTTCCGCATTTTTTGGGTCAATTTTAAGAATTACATCGTAGTCGCTTAATGCCTCCTGATGATTTCCAAGTATGGCCTTGGAAACTGCCCTGTTGTAGTACGCCTGAGCAAAATCCTTGTCAAGTTCAATAACCTTAGTAAAATCGTCAATTGAACCTTTATAGTCCTTTGCTAGCGCTTTGGCAATGCCTCGGCCGTAATATGCTCTTTTGTAGCTAGCGTTATAGCTAATGGCTTTGGTAAAATCGTTTATCGCCTGCTTAAAGCTGTTCTTTTTAAGGTAAGCACCTCCACGGGCACCATAGGCTAAATCGTAGCTTTGGTCGAGTTTTATTGCTTGATTGTAAAGGTTAATCGATTCGTCAACCTTGTTTAGGTTATACTTTGCCTGCCCAAGCTGATAGAAAATTTCTTTATCGTTTTTTTCGAGATCTAAGGCTTGCTCAAGGTCGCCTTCGGCGCCTTCGTAATCCTGAATCTTCAACTTAAAGATACCTCGCTGCTTGAAGGCTAAAGCTGGAGCTTCGGCGTTTTCAATCATCTTATCGTAATCGGAAATGGCTCCCATAAAATCGTCGAGGTTTGCTCTCGATTCGCCCCTGCTGTAAAAAGCCTCTAGGTTCGACCCATCAAGTTCAATGCTCTTATTGTAGTCGGCAACCGCTTCATCATAATTGCCTTGAGCGGCCATAATTAGTCCACGCTGGTAGTATGCTGCTGCGCTCGAGTCGTTTAGCTCAATGGCAGTGTTTATGTCTTGCAGGGCATTGTCAATGGCTTTGGTTTCGCGGAATAGTTTACCCCTGTTCAGAAAATAGTCCGAAACGGCTGGGTTTAGCTCAATGGCCTTATCGAAATCAGCGGTGGCCTCTTCCGTTTTAGTAAGATGAGCGTATGCAATACCACGGGCGTGGTAAAAATTGGCATTCTTTTTATTTAGCCAAATGGCTTTGCTAAACTTATCAATGGCTTGCTCAAACTGAGCCGAATCGGTTAGCGATAATCCGGTATTGTACTGCTTAATTGCTAGGTGAGGCCTTATAAGAACGAATGTTACCCCAGCGGCAACAAGAATTACAAATAGAAGAATGGCGAACTTTTTCATAGTAACTTATGCTAAAATTTTGCTCAAATTTACTAAATAATTAGAAGTATACTCTTTTTTATTCGGCAACCTTAGCAGTAATGTATTCGCGGTTGAGCCTTGCAATATGCGATATTGATATGCCCTTTGGGCATTCAGCCTCGCATGCTCGGGTGTTAGTGCACCCTCCAAACCCTAGCTCATCCATTTTTGCTACCATCTTTTTAACCCGTTCTTTTGCCTCAATCCGTCCCTGTGGGTAAAGCGATAGCTGCGAAACCTTTGCAGCAATAAATAGCATTGCCGATGAGTTTTTACAAGCAGCCACGCATGCACCACAGCCAATGCACGAGGCAGCGTCGAACGCTTCGTCGGATCTGTTTTTGGGAACAGGAATGGCGTTCGCATCCTGAGCCGAACCAGCGTTAACCGATATAAAGCCACCGGCTTGCATTATCTTGTCGAAAGCGTTACGCTCAACAATTAAATCTTTAATTACCGGGAACGACGCTGCCCGCCATGGTTCAATGGTTATGGTTTCGCCATCGTTAAACTCGCGCATATGAAGTTCGCAGGTTGTTGTACGGCCAAGCTTACCGTGTGGTCGGCCGTTTATATAAAGGCTACAGCAGCCACAAATTCCTTCACGGCAATCGTGCTCAAAGGCAACAGGTTTTTCACCCCGAGTTATTAACGTGTCGTTAAGGTAGTCGAGCATTTCGAGGAACGACATTTCGGCCGAAACATTGTTGAGCGAATAGGTTTCAAATTTCCCTTTTACCTTTGGGCTTTCTTGTCGCCATATTTTTAGCTTTATGTTCATATCGCTTTGTGTTGAGTAATGTAAAACTATTTATAGCTACGCTCTTGAAGCTTAACAAATTCAAACTTTAGCTCCTCTTTGTGAAGCGTATGAGTTGTTTTGTGCCCGTTATACTCCCAAGCGGCTACGTACGAAAACTTACTGTCAATTCGTTTGGCTTCGCCGGTTTCGGTTTGGCTCTCTTCCCTAAAGTGCGCTCCACAACTCTCCTCGCGGTTAAGTGCATCGGTGCAAAGTAGTCTTGCAAGTTCAAAGTAATCGGCAACCCTGAGGGCTTTTTCAAGCTCTTGGTTAAGCTCGTTGGGTTTACCTGGTACTTTAACGTCTTTCCAAAACTCGTTCTCCAGCTCATCAATTAGGGTTAACGCTTTTTTTAGCCCTTCGGCATTTCGGTACATGCCGCAGTAATCCCACATAATCTTACCTAACCTTTTGTGGAACGAGGTAACCGTTTTTGTTCCATTTACAGCGAGTAGCTTGTTTATTATTTCGTTTGCCTCATTTTGTGCCGACTCAAATTCGGGGCTATCAGTTGATGGTTTTGGCGTTTTTATCTCATCGGCAAGATAATCGGTAATGGTGTAGGGGATTATAAAGTAGCCATCGCCCGCGCATTGCATAAGCGAACTAGCACCAAGCCTGTTTGCCCCATGGTCGGAAAAGTTCGACTCGCCAATGGCGAAAAGCCCTGGTATTGTGGTCATCAAATTATAATCGACCCAAAGCCCACCCATGGTGTAGTGGCCTGCTGGGTATATGCGCATAGGCGTTTCGTATGGCGATTCTCCGGTAATCTTTTCGTACATCTCAAAAAGGTTTCCATACTTGTCTTCAATGGCTTTTTTGCCTTGCTTGCTAATGGCATCGCGAAAATCGAGGTAAACCGATAGACCCGAGTCGCCAACTCCATATCCAGCGTCGCATCGTTCTTTGGCTGCTCTTGAGGCGACATCGCGAGGAACAAGGTTCCCAAAAGCAGGGTAACGTCTTTCAAGGTAGTAGTCGCGCTCCTCGTCGGGTATCTCATTTGGCTTACGCTTGTCGCCTTTCGCTTTTGGTACCCACACGCGTCCGTCGTTTCGGAGCGATTCGCTCATTAGGGTAAGCTTGCTCTGAAAATCGTTAAGAACAGGTATTGATGTGGGGTGAATTTGTATAAAGCTGGGGTTAGCAAAAAGCGCACCGCGCTTATGGGCTTTCCAAGCTGCCGAGCCATTTGAGTTTACGGCCAGTGTGGAGAGGTAGTAGATGGTACCATATCCGCCTGTAGCAAGGACAACCGCATGTGCCGAGTAGCGCTCAATTTCGCCAGTAATAAGGTTTCGGGCAATTATGCCACGGGCTTTACCATCAATTACAACAAGGTCGAGCATTTCGCGCCTTGAGTACATGGTAACCTTGCCCGTTTGCATTTGCCTAACCAAAGCGCTATAGCCTCCTAAAAGACATTGCTGACCGGTTTGCCCCTTGGCGTAAAAGGTTCGGCTTACCTGTACGCCGCCAAACGAACGATTGTCGAGTAATCCTCCGTAATCGCGGGCAAAAGGAACGCCCATTGCAGTATAGTGATCGATTACCAGATTGCTTACCTCGGCAGCTCGGTACACATTTGCTTCGCGTGCACGGTAATCGCCACCTTTTATCATGTCGTAAAAAAGCCGGTAAACGCTATCGTTGTCGTTTTTGTAATTCTTGGCAGCATTAATTCCTCCTTGAGCAGCAACAGAGTGTGCTCTTCGAGGAGTGTCCTGATAGCAGAAAACCTTAACATTGTAGCCAAGTTCGGCAAGCGTTGAAGCGGCTCCCGATCCGGCGAGTCCGGTTCCAACAACTATTATGTCGAGTTTTTTCTTGTTGGCAGGGTTAACAAGCTTTAGCGAGTTTTTATGCTTGGTCCATTTTTCGGCCAAAGGTCCTTCAGGTATTTTTGCATCAAGCTTTATCATATCAAGTTTGAGTTAATAGTTGTAAAACTGCTTGCTAGTTAGTGTATAAACCAAAAATAGAGCGGTATTATGGTGAATCCTGCGGCAATTACCGCAGCGTAAATACACGATACAACCTGTAGGCGCTTAATCCATTTGCTGTTGTTTAGCCCAACAGTTTGGAATGCGCTCCAAAAGCCATGGCTAAGGTGAAGGCCAAGTAGAATAGCCGAAACAATATATATTAGGTTGTACCACCAGTAGCTAATGAAAAACTCTGACACTAGCTGGTAGGAGTTATGTATTTGGGTTATACCATTATCGTACGAGATGTAGGGTACATCGCCAAACCTAAGCTTTAGGAAGAAGTTTATAAGGTGAAGAACCAGAAATGCGAATATGGTAAAGCCCAAAATGTACATGTTTTTCGACGACCAGCTGGTTAGCTCGTTAGTCCCTGTTTTTGCATATCCAACAGGGCGCGCTTTTCGGTTTTTAAGGGTAATGGTTGTAGCGTAAAGAATATGAAAAATAAAGCCCAGCGCCAATAGCATTTCAACTGCTTTAAGCAATGGAGTAGTGGCTAAAGTATGAGCCGCCTTATTGTATAGTTCGCCATCGCCTACCAGCAAAAGCAGGTTTGTGCCAAGGTGAACCAAAAGGAATAGCATTAGGAAGAGTCCGGTGATGCTCATTATCAGCTTTCTTCCTAACGAAGTGCTAAATAGTCCGTTCATGTTATATATGTTTTATTTTTGGTAGTCAATATAGGCCATTTATTAGTTTTACGGCTTATGCTTCTGGGAAAAAAATGGCTGTTCTTTAGCAGTTTTTGAAGGGATTTATGCTATTTCAGACTAAGTGCGTATTGTGTTGATGATCTTGTAGTATCTATCCCTTATCATTCTGAGTTTTTCCTCGTCAAGGTTCTCGCGATAGATTCTAACCATATCAACAATACCCCTATGCTGATACATGTATGCTGTTGCAGCATCGAAGTATAGGAGGTCGGTATCGAATTTTACTTCGCTTGTAATCTTTTTAAAGCTTTCCCAAGGTATTTTATTGGGTATTTCAAAGAAACCAATATTGGGTTCATTCTTCTCTTTGTAAACTCCGTCTCCAAAAGGGAGAAGCGTAAAAAAACGCCGTAGCTTAATCATTCCCATTTCGTTTTGGAACTTTTTGCCAGGCGGCTTGAACTGCACACCTTCGTTTTCGTATAGCTCCTGTGCAATCTGTATTTGGCTGTAGTTTTCGAGGTTAAGCAAGCGAATAACATAGCAAGTTTGGTTAAACATGGTAACAGTGCCTGTTACAGCATCAATAGGGAAGTTAACTTTTTGTTGAACACTTACCGATGCCCTTATAAGCTTTTCTAAAGGGAAATAGTTGGCCAGCACGAGGTATAGCATTTTTGGCCGATTGGTATGAGGCGATTCGTCGTAGTAGCCAAAGTAGGGCGAAACGGCCTCTAAAACGCAAGTGTTTTTTAATAGTATATCGTTTGTAACGCATGATAGTGGCTCCTCTTTAAGCACTCCACCGTATCGGTCAATAGCAATGGGCTTTTCCATGGTAAAAATGTTTTGGTGAGGTTTTACCAAATATACGATATATTACTAAACGGGTCAATTGTGATAAGGCATTTTTAGCCGCGTAAAGTAAGGTATAAAAAAACCCTTGCCGAAGCAAGGGTTCTGATAACCTGTTTTGCTCTAGGCGATTTCAGCAACCATATCTTGCACAATTTGACTTTTACTATGCGACAGGTAAAATTCCCTTAGAGAGGGTTTGTGAGGAGCATTGATTGCTGTAATGGATGTATCGTTTTGGCTACTAATAATTTCAATGGCTCGTAGCAGGGTTTTGTCAATTTGGGTAATAATAGGGTAAAACCCTTCATCGTCAATAATATTTCGGGCAATGTAGGCCATAAGCTGGGTTTCAATAATTTTTTTTGAGGTGTTTATCTGGTTTTTATTGGGTTTTACCCCTTGCTTGTTTGCAAACTCAACGAATTGATCCATGATGTTAACCCCCCTAAGATAATCGATAAAGCTGTTGGGTGTTTCAAGTGCTGATAGCTCTTTTCTGTTCCTATCGGAATACTCAAAGGCAAATCGGTAAATTAGGTTTCGTCTTGCAACAAGGTTAAAGTAGGGGCTAGTACCAGTTGTATCCATTGGAATAAAATGATCGGGCATAATTCCGCCACCACCATAAACAATTCGGCCCATGGGGGTTGTAAACTGTAACGAATCGTCAAGCTTTATGCTGTCCTTTTCTTGAAACTCACCGTGCAGGTATCGGTTGCTAATGTCGTAGTAGTATTCCTCGTTGCCGGGTTCGTAGGGTTTTTGTATGCTTCGGCCAGTTGGAGTGTAGTATCTAGCAATGGTTAGCCTAAGTGCCGAACCATCGGCAAACATAACCTGTTCCTGAACAAGGCCCTTGCCAAACGAGCGGCGACCAATTACCGTTCCCCTGTCGTTATCTTGTAATGCTCCTGCTAAAATTTCGCTTGCCGAGGCAGAGAACTCATCGATAAGCACAGCAACAGGGGTATTCAGGCATTTACCTTTTGCATTTGAGTAGATGTTTTGTCGGGCACGTGCTTTACCTTGCGTGTAAACAATTAGCTTTCCTTCGGGTAAAAACTCGTTGGCAATGTTGGTTGCGGCATCAAGGTATCCGCCATTGTTTCCTCTAAGGTCGATAATGAGCTTTTTCATTCCCTTCTCCTGGAGCTTGTCAACTGCGCTAACAAATTCGGAATACGTTGTTCTGGCAAATCGCGATATTTTAATAAAGCCAACATCGGGGGTAACCATAAAGCTAATGTCGATGCTGTAAATTGGAATCTTGTCGCGAATTAGGTCGAAGTGAATAACCTCAGGAACATCGGCACGCACAATGCCTACTTTTACCTTTGTGCCGTTCGGGCCCTTAAGCATTTTAACAATATCGTCTTGTGGAATATTTACGCCAGCCACTAGCGAGTCGTCAATGCTAACAATTCGGTCGCCAGGCATAATTCCCATGCGCTCCGATGGGCCACCCTGAATTGTGGTGATTACAATTATGGTATCGTTAGGCATGTTAAATGTAATGCCAATGCCATCGAAACCACCGTCTAGCGGTTCGTTTACGGCTTTTAAATCCGATGCAGGGATATAAACTGAGTGTGGATCGAGGTTTTTGAGCAGGGTAGGTATTGCCGATTCAACCAAATTATCCATTGAAACCGTATCAACATATTGGTCTTCAATGTAGCTAAGCACGCTCGACAGCTTATCGGTTTTTGGGTACACCGTTAAGCTCGTTCTGCCTGGTTGTTTTTTTAGCGAAAATCCGAGTGCTAGGCCAACGGCTAAAACTAATGCTAGGGCAATTGGGTAAAAAATATCTTTTTTTCTGTTCTTGTATTCCATGGTTGTTCTTTGTATTGCTTTCCAAATGTAACCGATAAATAGCTTACAGCGGGGCGACTTACCATTTTTTAACGTTTTTTATTCAACCTCGAGCTTAACGATTTCAATTCCGGCTCGTTGCAGCAGCTCGATACCCTCGGTTGCACGGTAATCGTCGCTATAAACAACCCTTCGTATACCAGCTTGAATTATTAGCTTTGAGCACTCAATGCACGGTGCCGATGTTACGTAAAGTGTTGATCCCTCGCTACTGTTGTTCGATTTTGCCACCTTTGTTATGGCATTTGCTTCGGCGTGTAAAACGTACTGTTTTGTTCGCCCATTTTCGTCTTCACAAATATTCTCAAACCCGCTTGGCGTTCCGTTGTAGCCGTCCGAAATAATCATTTTGTCTTTTACAATTAGCGCTCCCACTTGCCTCCGTTTACAGTATGAGTTTTTCGACCAAATGTGAGCCATCTCTAGGTAGCGCTTGTCAAAATCGGGCTGTTTTTCGCCGTATGGGTATTGTATGCTTGGCTTGCTCATGATGTCTGGTATTATTTTGCTAATTGGGTATCAAAGATATTATAAATTTGCGCCACTACATAATGGCATTTTTGTAAGCGAATTTACTGGAATGCTAATAGCCGATAACAAATGGCAATTTTTTTACCAAAAAATTCAAAAAAGCTTGTCACAAATTCCATTTGGAGGACATACCTAATAGAATATGGAGCATTGCCTATTTTAAGGAAAACCCAGTTATGCATTAGCCCAAGCCAGGGTTTAATGCCAAATTTCATTTACCTTTGGTAGGCTAACCCTAAGGCAATTAACCTAAAACTAAAAATGGCTATAAAAAACAAAACTCAATTACGGCTTGGAGCAACTCTAACCACAACCCTTCTCTTACTCTTTACCCAGCTCTGCTTTGCGCAAGATTTCTGGATGGCGCTTGAGGTGCCAGAGAATTCAAGAGTATATACGGTTAAAGGTAATGCCTTTGGAGATACCTATTTAGGCACATCAGATCTTTTTGTCTCTAAAGATAGCGGTTTGAGTTGGATGGTGACAGGTTTTGCAAATGCGGCTGTTACAATAGCAATTAACCTTGAAAACGAAGACCTGTTTGTTGGAAACCATCTCGGGGTGTTTTTCTCAGATAATAATGGATTTTCATGGGATATAACTATATATCAGAGTAATGCAATGAAAGTTCTTTTAAGTTCAAACAATCTGCTTTTCATTGGTTACTGGGGGGGCGTTTACACGATGAATTATCAAGGCGATACGGCAAGTACGGTTCTTGAATTAGGCTCACATAGACTAGTAACCAGCATTATTGAGGCACCTAACGGTAATCTATATGCTGGTGTTACCTCGCCATTTGAAACTGGCGGGGGTGTATACTGTTCTTTAAATGGGGGCCATACCTGGGTGTATTGCGGGCTGCAGAATAGATATATTAATGCTCTTGCAGTTAATTCTCAGGGTGTGCTATTTGCCGGTAGCATAGGGGAACACTATCTTGGTGTTGGCGGCGTTTTTCGCTCGACCGATGATGGGGAGACCTGGCAGGAGCTAAAGAACGATGTGCTGGTAACCGCCATCGCCATCACTCCCGATGATCATATCTACATTGGCTGCACCAACGAGCATGGGCATCAGGGGGGTGTTTTCAGATCAACCGATAATGGGGAAACCTGGGCATTGGTTAATTCGGGCCTTATCGGTTGGAGCAATCAAAATATCGAAGGGTTAAGCCTTGCCCCCGATGGCTACCTGTACGCCTACGGCAATCATCTGCACCGTAGCGCAGAGAGGGTTTTTACAGGCACCGATATTCTCTTTGATAATAATGATCGCATCACCATATACCCCAATCCTGTAAAGGGGAAAACCATTAACTTCGATCTGGGCGAAGCCCAAATTGAGTTAATAACCATTTATAACGCTAAGGGTAGTGTCGTTGATCGGCTTGCAGTAAAGGAGCCAGCCAGCACCTACTCCCATAGCCATAATTTACCCAAAGGTATTTACTTTATTGTAGCCATTGATAGGAACGGCGAAAGGTATAATGGAAAATTTGTTGTGCAGTAAACGAAGTACACAATGCTTATGTTTAAAAAAGAAAGCCCTTAACCAAAATATGGCTAAAGGCTTTGCGTTTGTACCCGGAGCCGGGGTCGAATCTACCTGTCGCCTTCATTATGATCAGGCGAGGCAGACAGGTCTACCTGTCGCCCTAGTATAACTGATGCGACTGGCAGACAGGTCTACCTGTCGCCTTCATTATGATTAGGCGAGGCAGACAGGCCGGCACGGTATTGCTCCACTTTCTTCCTTAGCATTTGTCGACCCCATCCTGTTTTAAGACTTTTTTCACGTTGTCGGGCGTGGTCTCTAGTGTCATACTCTTCGATTAGAATTGTGTGAAACGGTTTGTAGGGCTTAGTAGTTTTATTGTATCCCTTATTATGCTGCCCAATTCGGCGCTCGGGGTTGTCAGTAAGCCCAATGTAGGTATAGTTTCGGTTTATGCTCGATATAACGTAAACAAAGTACACAATGCTTATGTTTTAAAAAGAAAGCCCTTAACCAAATATGGCTAAAGGCTTTGCGTTTGTACCCGGAGCCGGGGTCGAACCGGCACGGTATTGCTACCACTGGTGTTTGAGACCAGCGCGTCTACCAATTCCGCCATCCGGGCAGAGTGTGGATTTTGGTTTGCGAATATACTAGGTTTTTTTCTAATGGACAAGAGCCTTGCAATAAAAACCGCTTACACCGCCTTACCTACAAATTTTGCTTTAACAACTTTTTTGGCAGCATTATAAATGCCTTCGGCATCAATGCCACATTCATGGTAAAGTTCTTTGGGGGTACCATGGTCAATAAACCTATCGGGTATACCTAATCGGATAACTCGAGCAGATAATCCATTATCGTTGAGCCACTCAAGAACTGCTGAGCCAAAACCGCCTTGTATGGCTCCATCTTCAACAGTGATAATGGTTTTAAAGCGCTTGCCAATTTGGCCAAGCAGGTTTGTATCCAATGGTTTTACAAAGCGCATATCGTAGTGTGCAATGCTCAATCCTTCTTCAGCGAGTTTAGCGGTTGCTTCCATTGCGTTTATGCCAATAGGGCCTAGTGTGAGTATGGCAATATCGTTACCCTCTCTAATTATTTTGCCCGTTCCAACTTCAATGGTTTTAAGGGGTTTGCGCCAATCGGTCATTGAACCATTTCCTCTTGGATAACGAATGCTCCATGTACCCATATTATCCTGTTGGGCAGTGTACATCATGTTGCGGAGTTCCTCTTCGTTTAATGGCGAGCAAATGGTGATATTAGGAACAGTTCGCATAAAGGCAATGTCGAAAACGCCATGATGCGTTGCTCCATCTTCGCCAACAATGCCTCCTCTGTCGAGGCAAAAAACTACGTTTAGGTTTTGTAATGCCACATCGTGTATAACCTGATCGTAGGCGCGTTGCATAAACGATGAATAGATGTTGCAGAATGGAATTAAGCCCTCAGCGGCTAATCCTGCCGCAAAGGTTACAGCATGCTGTTCGGCAATTCCCACGTCGAAAGTTCTTTCGGGCAGCTCTTTCATCATAATATTGAGCGAGCATCCGCTTTGCATTGCCGGGGTAATTCCAACAATTTTTTCATTCTTCTTGGCAAGCTCAAGAACGGTATGCCCAAATACGTCTTGGAATCGGGGAGGGGTTGGCTTGCCTGTATTTACAATAATTCGTTCGCCCGTGTTTTTGTCGAATAGCCCGGGAGCATGCCATGCAGTTTGGTTCGATTCGGCTGGGCTAAAGCCCTTGCCCTTAACAGTAACGCAATGCAAAAGTTTTGGGCCGGGGATCCTTTTTAAATCGTTTAGCACTTGGGTTAGGTAAACCACATCGTGCCCATCAACCGGACCAAAATACCTAAAGCCAAGCGACTCAAAAAGGTTACTTTGTTTAAGTAGTGCCGACTTTACCGCATTTTCAAGCTTTTGCACCATCGACCGTGCGCTAGGTCCAACCTTGTTTAGCTTACCAAGTAGGTTCCAAATATCGGATTTAAACTTGTTGTATGTTTGAGAAGTGGTTATGTCGAGAAGATACTCTTTAAGGGCACCAACGTTTGGGTCGATGGCCATGTTGTTATCGTTAAGGATAACGAGTAGGTTCGAATTGAGCGAACCGCCATTGTTTAGCCCCTCAAATGCCAATCCAGCGGTCATTGAGCCGTCGCCAATTATTGCAACGGTTTGCCTTTCCTCTTCCTTAATTTCCGAACCTATGGCCATGCCAAGCGCAGCCGATATTGAGGTTGAACTATGTCCGGTTCCAAAAGCATCGTATTCGCTTTCGCTTCGCTTTGGAAAACCGCTAATGCCCTTGTACTTTCTGTTTGTGTGAAACTGCTCTCTTCGTCCAGTAAGTATTTTATGCCCGTAGGCCTGATGCCCAACATCCCAAATTAACCTATCGGAAGGGGTATTAAAAACATAGTGCAGCGCAACGGTGAGTTCCACCACGCCAAGGCTTGCGCCAAAATGTCCAGGGTTGGTCGATACCACATCGATAATGAACTGTCTAAGCTCGTTGCTTAGCCCAACAAGTTCATCGGGCTTAAGCTTCTTAAGATCGTTAGGGTTTTCTATTTGGCTTAACAGCGGGTACAACATAGTTCAACGCTAAGTATTGTGGCAAAGTTAAAACAAATTTAACAAAATAAAGTTCTAATTTCTCCTCTCAAGCACGAATGGCCTTGTTGTGTTTTTTGCTGAAACCATAAATGTTGTGCCTTGTTGATAAAATCTTTATAAGCACTGCTTGTTAAAAAACGTTATCACTACCATTATTCATATATTTGCTTCAACTTATTATACCCTAAAAATAATTACCATGAGTATACAAGCCATAAGGTTGTTAGGAATAATTGCAATAGGTTTTGCCATCCAGTCGTGTGTGCCAGCAAAGGAGTTTCAGGCTTTACAGGATAAAAATGTGAAGTGCGAAGAGGAACGCGAACGATATTTTACCGAGAACGAGTCGTTGGCCAAAAAGAATAAAGAGCAGGAATCGGAGCTCAGAATTATTAAAGCAGAAGTTGAGCAGCTAATTGCTGATAGTACAAAACGAGCCATTGAGCTTTCGAGGTTAAAAGATGAGAATGAAAAGTTAGCAAACAGATACGCGGAGCTTCAGAATGTTCAGGAAAACTTTATGACCGGAACGCAGAAGGAGACTCGCAGGGTTTTGGCTCAGCTTCAGGCAACCCAAGAAGAGCTTCAGGAGAAGGAGGATGCTCTTAAGGAGCTTGAGCGACAGCTAAACCTCAGGCGCAAAAATCTGGAGGAGCTTCAGTCGTACCTAAATGGGCTTAAAAGTGACCTAGATGAGCGAAATGCTCGTATACAGGAAATGGAAGCCATTCTGGCACGGAAAGATTCGGCGGTAATGGCTCTTCGTCGAAAGGTTTCCGATGCACTTTTCGGATTTGAGGGGAAAGGTTTGAGCGTGCAGCTTAAAAATGGTAAGGTTTACGTTTCGCTCGACGAGCAGCTGATGTTTAAATCGGGCAGCCATGTGGTTGACGCCAATGGGGCAAAGGCGCTAAAGCAGCTTGTGCCTGTGCTTGAGCAAAACCCCGATATTAATATTATTGTTGAAGGGCATACCGACGATGTTCCGTTTCCCAAACGAGGAGAACTTATTGATAACTGGGACCTAAGCGTTAAGCGAGCTACCTCAATTGTACGCATACTGCTCGACGGATCGAAAATTGAACCTGCACGTATTTCAGCATCGGGCCGTAGCCAGTACCATCCTGTCGATCCGCAGAAAACATCGGCAGCCAGGCAAAAGAACAGGAGAACGGAAATTATTTTAACACCTAAGCTCGACGAGCTTTTTGAAATTCTTGAAGCGAACTAAATAGCATCTCAATATTTTACTACTTACGCTCAACCTCGTGAACGATTACTTCATGGTGTTGAGCGTTTTAGTTTTTTATGCTATCGATTGATAAATACAATGATTTTTCTAACTTGCCCTCAAATTTAACCATACTGCAATGAGGAAACGATTAGGATTGAAAATTTCGCTGTTAGTTGTTGTGGCTTTAGCGATTTACTTGTCAATACCCACAAACCACTACATTGTAAAGGCTTTAATCTACCAAAAGCCTAAAATTCATCATAATACAATTTTTGCCAATCGAACCATTGAAATTGGTAACCCTGAGCCATGGCAGGAGGACTCATTATTTAACCGCTATAGCTTATCGGCCAATGAGGAGCAGGCACTGGATAAATACAAAACAGTGGCTTTCCTTGTTGCTCGTGACTCCCTTTTGCTTTTCGAGAAATACTGGGAAGGATATGGGCCACAATCCCATTCCAATTCATTTTCGATGGCAAAAAGTATTGTTGGCCTTTTGGTGGGTTGTGCTATTGATGATGGCTATATCTCGAGCCTCGATCAGCCTGTAGGCGATTTTATCCCCGAGTTTAGTATGGGCGATAAGGCAAAAATTACCATTAGGCACTTGCTAACAATGAGTTCGGGGCTGAGTTGGGACGAAGCATACGCAAGCCTGTTTTCAACAACAACACAAGCTTACTACGGAAAATTTTTAAGAGAATTAGTGTTAAACCAATCCGTTATAGCTGAGCCAGGCAAAGAGTTTAACTACCTAAGTGGCGATACGCAGCTGCTATCGATTATTGTTGCTGAGGCTACAGGTATGAGTGTAGGTGAGTATATGTCGGAAAAAATTTGGAGCCAGATTGGAGCGGAGCAACCTGCACTTTGGAGTTTAGATAGGGAAGGTGGAATAGAAAAGGCCTACTGCTGTTTTAACAGCAATGCCCGAGATTTTGCTCGCATTGGCAGACTTGTGCTTAACAGGGGCAAGTGGAATGGTTTGCAAATAGTATCGGACGAGTATTTGAGCGAGACACTTAAGCCCACTACCCATTTAGCCGATAAGGAGCTAGGAGGGGTGCCTACTGAACGTTACGGAAATCAGTGGTGGTTTACTGTTCATCGGAATCATCAAGTTATTTTTGCTCGAGGAATTCTTGGTCAGTATATCTTTATTATTCCCGATTTAAATCTTGTTGTTGTTAGGTTGGGCCATTTACGCGACGATAAGCGAATAGAGGGTCAACCAATTGATATTTTCGAGTACCTCGATATTGCCATGGACATTAGCGAGGCTATGCAATAAACACATTACCATATGGAGCGATTACGCGTTAAACTTTTAGCATACCCTGCTGCAGATGCACAGGTTTTTTCGAAGGCAAAAAGGCGTTTACAGAAGCTTTTTCGGCAAGAGATAGTTGAATTTGTTGATAAGGATCCAGAGGTGCTGGTTTTCCTCTCGGGAGGATCGGAGCGAATAGCATTACAGTCGGTTCAGGAGTATGGATTTTACCTGCTCATAGCATCGGACATCGATAACGCTTGGGCAGCAGCCACCGAGGTTAAAGCATGGATGAACCAGAACAATGTAACGAGTATTTTGGTTGATCAGAATAGCGACGAGGCCATTGAACTGGTTGAGGATCTGTTCAAGGTAAAAAATGGCATTAAGCGTTTAAAGGGCATGCGATTTGGCCTTGTGGGCGAGGTTTCCGATTGGTTGGTAAACTCTAGTATTGACCCGTTTGTTATTAAAACCAAACTTGGTATCGATCAGGTAAATATTCCGTGGGAGACTATTAACATTGCTGAGCACAAGAATATATCTGCCGATTTTTTAAACTTTTTCGATAACCCAAGCACACCCAATAAAAAAGATATTCTCGGATCGGGACAAATTTATGAGGTTCTATCTGATGTAATACGCAGCTACAAGCTAAATGCCCTTACGGTTGAGTGCTTCTCGTTACTTCAAAAGTGCAATGCTACTGCTTGTTTGGCGCTCTCAAAGCTATCAATGGATGGCGTCCCTGCCGGATGCGAGGGCGATACCTGTAGTATGCTTGGAATGATGATAGCAAAAGAGCTATTCGGCATAGTGCCGTGGATTGCCAATACTTCGTTTGTAGATCCAAATAAACAGCAGATTATATTCTCTCATTGCACTGTTCCGGCTAATTTGCTAAAAGATTTTGAGCTCGATACGCATTTCGAGTCAGGTAAAGGATTAGCGATTAAAGGAAGTTTGAAAGCGGAAACGGTAACCATTTTGCGTCTCGACCATACGCTTAGTAAAATGTTTGTTAGAGAAGGAACCGTTGAGACAACAATGAGTAAAAAGGGCATGTGCCGTACCCAGCTAAAGGTAAATGTAGACGAATCGGCAATAGATTACTTCATGAACAACCCACTTGGTAATCATCACCTGATAATTCCAGGAGACTTTACGTTAGGCTTTGAGCTAGCAGCCCGAATGCTTAAGATGATACTTGTATAAAAAAAGCCGCGAATGCGGCTTTACTTATACGGTTAAAATTTCTTCCTCTTTTTTAACGAGGAGTTCCTCAACTTTTTTGTTGTAGCTATCGGTTATCTTTTGGATTTCGGCTTCGGCATCTTTTGCCAAATCTTCGGCCAATCCATTTTTCTGTTGCTTTTTTATTTCCTCGTTAGCATCCCTGCGGGCATTACGGATGCTAACGCGTGCATTCTCACCCTCGGTTTTAACTTGTTTAACAAGCTGTTTTCTTCGCTCTTCGGTAAGTGGCGGCACAGCAATGCGAATAACTTCGCCATTGTTCTGAGGGTTAAACCCGAGGTTTGCGGTAAGAATAGCCTTTTCAATTGGGCCAATCATAGCCTTTTCCCAAGGTTGCACGGTGATAGTTCGAGCATCGAGCGTACCAACGTTTGAAACTTGTTGCAGGGGTGTGAGGGTTCCGTAATAATCAACCATTATTCCAGAAAGCATGGCAGGATTTGCTTTGCCCGCTCTAATTACTTTAAGCTCATCTTCGAGGTGAGCAATGGCTTTTACCATTCTCTCTTTGGCCTCTTCTATGCAAAAATCTACTTCTTCGTTCATGGTTAGCGTATTTTGGGTATAAAAATATTTATTTTTTTACCAATGTGCCAATATTTTCACCTAAAACAACTCTTTTGAGGTTGCCCTCGGTGTTCATATCAAAAACAATAATGGGTAGGTTGTTTTCGCTACAGAGCGTAAATGCAGTTAAATCCATAATTTTAAGCTGCTGCTCGTAGGCATCGTTAAAGCTAAGGTTCTCGAATTTTTTTGCACTTGGGTTCTTTTCAGGATCGGAGTCGTAAACGCCATCAACTCTTGTCCCTTTGAGCAGAACCTCAGCTTCAATTTCAACGCCTCGAAGGGCTGATGCTGTATCGGTAGTGAAAAATGGATTTCCGGTGCCACCGGCAATTATGGCAGTGTATCCCTTGCTGAACGATTCAAGCACTTTGGCTTTTGTGTAAAGCTCGCCCACAGGTTCCATTTTAGTTGCAGTAAACACCTTAGCCTTGCCTCCTAATCCCTCAATTGCGCTTTGCAATGCTAGGCTGTTAATAACCGTTGCAAGCATGCCCATTTGGTCTCCTTTAACGCGATCGACACCTTTGGATAAACCGCTCAACCCTCTAAAAATATTTCCGCCTCCAATAACAATTCCCACTTCAATGCCTAGCTCGGCTATGCTGTTTATTTGCTTGGCGTATGAATTAATAATACTGGGATTTATTCCGTAGCTATCTTCGCCCATTAATGCTTCTCCACTAAGTTTTAGGAGTATTCTCTTGTATTTTGCCATTTCTTTTCGGATTAGGTTGTGTAAAAATAAGAAAAAGGTTGTTTATGCCTAGCTAAATTTGGCCTTTTTACTAAAAGGCACAAAAAAAGCTATCAGAATTATCTGATAGCTTTTTTTGAAAATGTAAGCTAATTACGAGTTTAGCGATACGCGCTTAAACCCAATAACTTTTAAATCTTTATCGATGCTCTTCAGGTAGTTAGCAATATTTACCTTGCTATCCTTAATGAAATCTTGATTCATTAGAGTATTTTCTTTGAAGAACTTTTGGAGTTTTCCTTGAGCAATTTTGTCAAGCATATTCTCAGGCTTACCTTCTAAACGTGCCTGCTCTCTTCCAATTTCAAACTCTTGTTGGCGAATCTTCTCTGGTACATCATCTGCATCTACCGAAACAGGATTCATTGCGGCCACTTGCATGGCTATGTCTTTACCAACTTGGTCGTCAAAGTTTGCTTTGTTAAAAGCAACTATGGTTGCAAGCTTGTTCCCTGGGTGGATATATCCAACAACTTTTTCGCCTTCAATTTTCTCGTAGAACGAGATATCGAATTTCTCTCCAGTAATTCCAGACTGATCAGAAACTAAATCTTGCACTTTCCTACCTTCAACTTCAAGAGCTTTTAACGCTTCAACATCTGTAGGGAAGTTCTCCAATGCGGCATTGAGGATTTTTGTGGTAAGTCCAACAAAATCGTCGTTTTTGGCTACAAAATCGGTCTCGCAGTTGAGAACTACAATGGCACCTTTTTTACCATCGGCAGTAGTTGCAGCCAAGGCTGCACCTTCGCTTGCCTCACGGTCAGCGCGTTTGTTTGCAATTGCTTTTCCTCTCTCGCGGATAAGCTCAACGGCTTTATCTATATCGCCGTTTGATTCGGCAAGGGCATTTTTACAATCCATCATGCCAGCGCCTGTTAACTTTCTGAGTTTAACTATATCGGCTGTTTTTACTTCAGACATTGTATTAATATTTTTCGGTTAAAGAAATTATTCTTCGCTTTTTGCCTCTTCAGCTGAGTTTTCCTCTACTGCTTCTTTCTCGTCAGTGTCGGCTGCTTTTGCTTTAGGGGCTTTTGCGCTTTTTCTGGCACGTGTACGGGTTGGCTTTTCGTTATCGCCTTCCTCGTTCTTTGTAGGCTCCTTGTCCTTTTCGTTTTTCCTTTCTTCGAGACCTTCATTAATGGCTTTCACCATTAGGTCAACAACTAGAGAAATTGATTTAGAAGCATCGTCATTTGCAGGTATTACAAAATCGATTGGAGTAGGATCACAACAGGTATCAACCATTGCAAATACCGGAATGTTAAGCTTCTTCGCTTCGTTAACTGCTATGTACTCTTTTTGAACATCAACTACAAAAAGGGCAGCAGGGAGCCTGTTAAGGTCGGCAATTGAACCAAGGTTTTTCTCAAGTTTAGCTCTCTGACGAGTTATTTGAAGTTTTTCTCTTTTTGAAAGGTTTGTGAAGGTACCCTCGCTAAGCATCTTGTCAATTGATGCCATTTTCTTAACTGCCTTACGAATAGTTGGGAAGTTGGTTAGCATACCACCTGGCCAGCGTTCGGTTACGTATGGCATGTTCACCTCTTTAACCTTATCAGCAACAATGTCTTTGGCTTGTTTCTTTGTGGCAACAAAAAGTACTTTTCGACCCGATTTTGCAATTTGTTTCATTGCTGTTGCAGCTTCGTCAATTTTGATGGCTGTTTTTTGTAGGTCGATAATGTGAATTCCGTTGCGCTCCATAAAAATGTAAGGAGCCATTTTGGGGTTCCACTTGCGCTTAAGGTGACCAAAGTGTACACCTGCGTCGAGAAGTTCTTTAAAATCTGTCTTTGGCATTTTAAAAATTTTATAAGTTAAAATGATGGCAATTGTTTGGTAGTTTCATGCTTTGTGAAAGTCCAAGCAATTTACAGCTGTTGCTGTTTGCCAAATAGTTAAATAAAAACGATTAACGTTTGCTGAACTGGAATTTCTTTCTTGCCTTTGGTTGGCCAGGTTTTTTCCGTTCTACCTCACGTGGGTCGCGAGTCATAAAGCCATTGGCCTTAAGCGTAGGCTTATGCTCAGCGTTAACTTCAACCAGAGCTCTGGCAATGCCAAGTCTTAGCGCTTCGGCTTGTCCTTTGCTTCCGCCACCATCGAGGTTTGCTTTAATATCATAGTTACCCAATAGGCTAAGCACCTCAAGGGGTTGCTTAACTACGTACTGAAGAAGTACAGATGGGAAGTAGTCTTTCAAATCTTTTCCGTTAATGGTAATGTTTCCTTTACCATCCTGAAGGTAAACACGTGCTACAGCGCTTTTTCTTCTACCCGTTGCATTAATTACCTGCATAGCTGTTATTTAATTGAGTTTAACTTAATTTCTTTTGGCTTTTGAGCTTCATGCTTGTGCTCAGGGCCAGCGTAAACATGCAAGTTTCCGTATATTTTTGAACCTAAACGATTCTTCGGAAGCATTCCCTTAACTGCATGCTCAATAATTGCGATTGGTTTTCTTTGAAGCCAATCCTTTGGGGTTGCGCTACGCTTACCACCAGGGTAACCTGTGTAATGGTAATACAATTTGTCGGTCATCTTATTACCAGTAAGACGAACCTTTTCGGCGTTGATTACGATTACATTGTCTCCACAATCTACATGTGGAGTGTAACTGGGCTTGTACTTGCCGCGCAAAATTTTTGCAACTTTGCTAGCTAAACGCCCCAACACCTCATTTGTAGCATCAACAACTATCCACTCCTTTTCAACGGTGGCATCGTTAGCTGAAACTGTTTTGTAACTAAGTGTGTTCACGTTTTAAACTCCTCTTTTTTAAGTTAATACCTGTTAATTGTCCGTGATCCAAACGGTTATAATAAGCGGGATGCAAAAATACAGCTATTTATTTAAACTACAACATAAACAATTAATTAATTTTAATTGAGTTAGTATAATCGTTATATTCTTCGCTATTTTTGTTTGCAAAATTGAATATCATGAGGTCAGTATTCTCCCCATCGGTTCATCGAATCATTTTTTTAGGTTCGTTAGTTTTAGCGCTAATAAGCCTGCCATTTTCTAAGTTTACCCTAACCATTTCTATCATGGTCTTTTTGGCCAACTGGCTTGTTGAAGGCGAATGGAATAGGAAATGGACTATGCTAAAGACAAACTATTCGGTTTTTTTCTTTTCTGCAATTTTCGTTTCGCTCGTTATCGGATTACTTTACTCTACTAATATAGTATATGGACAGAAGGAAGTTATTCAAAAGCTTCCCTTGTTGGTATTCCCTATAGTATTTGCTTCATCCAAACCTGTATCGCAGAAAGAGAAGTGCTTGTTAATAGGATCATTTGTTACTGCCGTATTTGTTTATACATTAATTAGCTGTTTTCTTTTTATTTATAATTTCAATACTATAGGTGATGTGCGCGATATTTCCCCATTTGTATCGCATATTAGGTTTTCGTTAATGGTAAATATTAGTATCGCTGCTGTAGTATGGGCTTTATCGAGCATAAAGAAACTGCGAACAGGTCATAGATTTTTAGGCTTTACGCTAATTTTGTGGTTTGTGCTTTACCTGTTTGTTTTGAAATCATTAACGGGTATAGTTCTACTTTTTGTGCTTGCTAGTTTATTTCTAATCTACAAGACATTAAAGTTTACAAAGCCATTACATAGAGTATTGCTTTTTGTTGCTGTTCTTTTGCTGTGGACAATTCCAGCAATTTATTTAACAACTGAGGCTAATCGGTTTTTTCAAAACCGACAAGTTGTTGATGATGTAATTCTGAACGATACCACTGTTAATGGCAACCATTATAGGCACAACCTTAAATATCTGCAATACGAGAATGGAAATCTAGTTTGGATTAACGTATGCAGAAGAGAGCTTAAAAAGGAGTGGAATTTACGAAGTGAGATTGACTATACTGGGAAAGATAAACTTGGTCAACCATTGTCATCTACTTTAATTCGATATTTGGCCTCGTTAGGTCTTAGTAAAGATTCAGTAGGGGTTTGGAGTTTAACCGAAGAGGATATTATGCATATTGAATCAGGTGCTACTAACATATTGTTTAAGCAAAATAGGTTAGGCCTTTACCCAAGATTATATCAAACCTTCTGGGAGATTGATCAATATAGGATGTATAACCATGTGAGCGGAAGTAGCCTTGTACAACGATATGTTTTTATTAGGGCTGGATTTAATATACTTCTACAAAATTTTTGGATTGGAGTGGGAACAGGCGATTTGGTAGACGAGTTTAATTCGTACTATCATCAAAATGAACCGAAGTTAAAACGTAAATACTGGTATTTAAGCCATAATCAGTTTCTCACTCATGCGGTGCAGGTGGGTTTAATTGGGTTTCTTCTGTTTATAGCAGGCTGGTTTGTGCCCTTATACATTAAGCGAAAGAGCATTGATTTGCTATCGGTTGCATTTTTTATTATAGCAACCTTGTCAATGCTTAACGAGGATACTTTTCAAACCCATGTTGGCGTTACGCTGACAGCCACATTTTATGGTATGCTTATTTTTGGCACTAGCAGCAATGATGCACATGAGTAAGCAAAACCAAATTCGACTTGACGCCGAATTTTTTTCGGGAACGGCATTGGATATGGCTCCAAAACTTTTGGGGAGTAAAATCTTTAGGCGTTATTCCGATGGAGGTATAAAATCGTTTACTATAACAGAAGTGGAAGCGTATATGGGTGAAAACGACAGGGCAAATCATGCTAGTAGGGGCAAAACACCCCGAACACAGATTATGTATAAAGCCGGAGGGTATATCTACGTTTACTTAGTATATGGTATGCACTGGATGTTTAACATTGTAACTGGAGAGGTTGGATCGCCAGAAGCAATATTGCTTAGAGGCATAAGCGGATGTTCAGGCCCAGGGCGTTTAACTCGAATGCTTGAAATAGATAGTAGGTTAAATGGTATGCATCTGAGCGATTTGAAAGATTTGTGGATTGTAAAAGCCCAGCAAAAATTTTCTTATTCTGCTGGGCCTCGTGTTGGTGTTGATTATGCTGGAGAGTATTGGTCAAAAATTCCTTGGCGATTTTGGATTAATCCTCAGGAGTATTAACCAACAACTGTTTCACCATTTTCAATCCGTTCAACCTGTTTCTTTAGGTAATCCCAAGTAGAATCGAGCATTTTTGGGCCAATTGTTTCAATAACTTTTCCTGAAAGCACTGCACCAATTTGTCCGCTCTGTTCAAACGTTAATCCCTTTGATAAGCCATACAAAAAGCCAGATGCATACAAATCGCCAGCTCCTGTTGTGTCAATCGAGTTTGCTTTAACTACTCCAACGGTACAAGTATAATCGCCCGATTTAATCATTGATCCTTTTGCCCCAAGTTTCACTACTGCAATTTTTGCCATCGAAGCAATTTCAATAAGAGCATCTTCAGGCTCCATGCCTGTAAAAGCTTTCGCTTCCTCTTCGTTAGCAAAAACTATGTCAACGTATTCGTTAACCATCCTCTTTAAAAAGTCGATATTGGCCTCAACAACGTTGTAGCTAGCTAAATCTAGAGAAACGGTTAACCCTGCTTGCTTTGCAAGCATTAGTGCCTTTTCAATAAGCGCATGGTTTTGCACAAGGTAACCCTCGATATGGAAGTATGCATTTCCTTCAAACTGATCGATGCTAATGTCATTGGGAACCATTTCTATGGCTGCACCAAGGTTAACGGCAAATGTGCGTTCAGAGTCTGGCGATACAAGTGCCAAAGCCCTACCTGTTTGGGCCTTTCCTTTGAGAAGGGTTGGGTTAATACCAGCCTTAACCATATCTTCAAAAAAGAATTTGCCTAAATCGTCGTTGCCTACCTTGCCAATAAAGGCGGTTTCTGCTCCTAGGTTTGCCAGTCCGTTTATGGTATTTGCAGCGCTTCCACCTGAGGCCAATGTTTGTTTAAGATCTTTAGTTTTAACCATTGCGTTGTTAATGGTTACTTCGTCTACTATTTGCATGCTCCCTTTAGGGAGGTTAAGCTCGTTTAGTAAAGAGTCGCTTTTAAGGCTAGTCATTATATCAACTAGCGCATTTCCTATTCCTAGAATACTTGCCATTTATTAAAAATTTAGTTTACAATATCTTTGCAAAGATACAATTATTAGCGCTAAGATTTTTTTAAAAAATTGAGCAAAAAATTTGCAGTAAAAGTTAAAGGTAGTATATTTGCACTCGCAAAAACGGGAAACCGTTGCCAACATTCCTCATTAGCTCAGTTGGTTAGAGCACCTGACTGTTAATCAGGGGGTCCTAGGT
Organism: uncultured Rikenellaceae bacterium; assembly: GCA_964527985.1. GTDB lineage: Bacteria > Bacteroidota > Bacteroidia > Bacteroidales > Tenuifilaceae > Perlabentimonas. The sequence goes on from CAZGQZ010000008.1 coordinate 24,160, forward strand.
TCAAGTCCTAGATGAGGAGCAGAAGCCTGAAGAGATTCAGGCTTTTTTTATTGTAGATAGCAAAAAAAATGCGGCTTTAGCCGCATTTTACATTTCATTTGGGATGCCTGTTCTACATTGTTTCTACCAATGAGAGCAAACCTACTGCCAGGCCTGGTTTCCCGTCTCTAAAGCTATAGAATAGGTGGTATGCACCAGTTTTTGTGCAAGCATAATCAATTGAGGGGTAGTCTTTTCCAGTGGCAACCACATATGTTGTTGCTAGTAATCTATTGTTGTCGAGCAGCTGGAGTACTACCTTGCCCTCAAAATCGTTTGAGTTGCATACAGAGAACCTATACTTGATTCCTTTTTTTAGGATAACCGAAAAGCGTTGAGTTGGGGGTGGGTCTCCAGCATCAAGACGAATTTTAAAGTCCTTAAGAAAAGTTGCATCTCCTGCTACCATGGCGCAAATCTCTACTAAATCGTCTTCAGATTGGGCAAAAGAGTTTGCGGAAAAGCCCAACAAGAAAAATGATACTAAAAGAAGAGTGATTTTATTTTTCATAGCAAAATATTTTCAAACGTTTTTTAACTCTGTAAATACTTATTCCTAACCTTTTGCACCTTTTCGATAATTGTTTGCATGGTTTCATCGGACATCTCTATGGTTTGCTTATCGTTTTGCTGAAAGGTTAAAACTCCATCTTTTTCAATAGGTGTAGGTTCGTTATATTCGTATGTTATTTTAACGTCCCTAAAAAGTGCATGAATTTCTTCAAAATCTGATATTAACGAAGCAACGTTAGGATCTTTTTTGTAGTTATTAAGGAGCAGCATTAAGCTGTTCATCACAATTTTTTGCTCACCAATGGTTTCGTTGATTCTGGGGTTGTTGGCATCCTGAGCAACCCTAGTGGAAAGGTAAAGTCCCTCAAGCCAAACACCAGCAACAATAACTACGCTAAGCTGTGCTCTGTTGGTTTCGCGAAGGTAACTGTCAATTCGGTTAAAACTTTGCTGAGAAATAAGCACAAGCGAATCGATATTCTCTCTATTGGTAGCAATGCGGCTAAGTGTGCTGAAATCAAAGAATTGACCAACCTGTATGCCGTCAGCCAAATTTTTTATTGCAGTAATGTGGTTTAGTACAAGCGAAGTGCGTTCGTACATATTTATGTATCCAAGGTCGGCACCGTACATGCCTAGGCCTAAGGCCTTTTGAAAGCTTGTATTGAGGGATGTTTCAGCTTCAGTATTGGCTAGATAGTCTTTGTTAAAAGGGATGTTTAGGCCTTTGATTAAGGCAGCAGTTTCAACAGGAGAGGCAACGTTCTGTATCATGTCATCAATTACCTCAGAGGCTATTTCTAGTGGCTTGTCATCGTAAAGCTCATCGGGGATGTCAAACTCATCATTGCTAATGTTATCGTCATTCGAGAAGAACCTACATGATGACATCAGAATTGCTGTGCTTATAACGAGAATTAATAGCTTTTGCATGGTAATGTTAGGTTAAATATTATTTCTCTCTAGTACAAGTAAAGATATAAAAATATATTATTTTTTAAGTTTGGGCAATTTTATTTTACCGAAAAACTCTATTAATTTTTTGAGCGATTCAAAGTAAAGGGTAAAGTACAATAAAATTGTCATGAACCAAATAAAGCAAACATTGAACCAAAAAGTGTCGTAGTACTTTCCTAAAAAGTGTTTTCGTGGTGCCAGAAAATGCGAACGAAAGTCGAAACGATGATTTGGTATGGGATCACGATATATTGGATCGTTCTGCTGAACCAGTTCACCTTTATATTGAAGGATGTTATTTTTCTCGAATTTTTTTATGGCCAAATCGGCAATGCTTTCATTATGAAAAGCATTTCGTTTTGCTTCGTAAAGTTTAGCATTTGTATTAATAAGGTGAGAAATAATTCTGTCTCGTTTTTGATTTGCACTTTGGAAAATTTGCTTATAGTGTTTTTTTAGTTCTTCAAGGTAATCAACGGTTGAGTAGGCTACTTCAAAGTTAAATCCTTCATAGTTGAGCGAATCAATATAACGATAGGGTATGGCTGGGGCAAGGTAGTTGGTCTCGTTAAATAGTGAGTTGTATAAAACAAGCGTGTTTTCTGATAGTTTCTCTTTGTTCTCTTCTCTGTTGGCTAAAAGTTCAATGCTTTCGTTAACTATTTTTTCAAGTTCGGGAATATAGTAAACTAGCTTATAGTCTGCATTCCGTTCTACTTTTTCAATCTCATAAAAATTCTTATGAAAGTCGTTGTCTTTAAACTGATGAACAACTAAGGCCTCGTATCCCCACTTTGTAACCATAAACTCGGCAATAAGCGGTACTCGGTTAAAGCTACCAACTGCCCTGTTAAGCTTTTCAAAGCTAAACATTGCTCCCGATAGAACCATCATAGGAATCATTAGGAGTGGTATAACGATGTAAATTGTAACGGCCGAGTTAAAGGTTGCCGATATGTTCAACCCTAAGAGGTTGGCAAATACTGCGGTGGAGAAAAGGATTAGCCAATACTCAAAGTACATGCCATGCAGCTGCAGTATCCCATTAGCAATTAGAACAAAGGTTATGCTTTGGATTGCCGAGAGTACAATAAGGATAAATATCTTACTAAAAAGATACGATGTGCGACTAAGGTTAAGGAAAGCTTCGCGCTTAAGAATTTTTCTGTCTCTAAAAATTTCTTCGGCACTAACGGTTAGCCCAATAAATAGGGCCACAATAAGGGCCATGAATATGTAAATGGGTATATTCTCGTTCTCTCGGAATATGTAAACGTTCGAGTTAGGATCGGCAATGTACCTAATAACGAATGCGAGTATAAAACCTAGTATTGGTGTTTCAAGCAGGTTTAAAACGATGTATTGGGTGTTGCTTACCTTCGATAGCAGGTCGCGGGTAGTATAAATAAAAAATTGCTTTAAACGCGAAGGGATGTTAAGGGATTTTGGAGGCGGCTGCGTTTCGTCGGGGATTGATTTTAGCTTAATATTCTCCTTAAAATGATCTTCCCACTTTGTTGGCGAAACTTTACGAATTGGGGTATATCGGCCAAATTCATCAACAATCTTAGCCTCAATAATGTTAAAGATTAGTTCAGGGTTAACATTACCACACGTTGGGCATTCACCCTGGTCGCTGTTAATTTGCATGTCGATACGCTTAAAATACATAACCGCTTCTACGGGGTTTCCATAGTAGATCATGTATCCGCCAGTATCGAGAATCATCATATTATCGAACATTTTGTATATGTCCGATGATGGTTGGTGAATAACAACAAAAATAAGCTTGCCTTTTAGGGTTAACTCCCTAAGTAAATCCATTACATTTTCCGAATCGCGCGACGATAGGCCTGATGTAGGTTCATCAACAAAGAGTATGGCTGGCTCGCGAATAAGCTCAAGGGCTATGTTAAGCCTTTTACGCTGGCCGCCAGAAATCATTTTGTTGAGAGGTGACCCTACTTTTAGGTCTTTCCGTTCGTAAAGCCCAAGGTTTTGTAGGGTTTTATCGACAAGTTTTGTAAGCTCCTCTTCTGTTTTATCCTTAAAGCAAAGTTTTGCGTTATAGTAAAGGTTCTGAAAAACAGTTAGCTCTTCAATGAGCAAATCGTCCTGAGGAATAACGCCAATAACACCTTCGAGCATCTCCTTTTCGTGATGCAGGTCAACGCCATTTATGGTAACCTGTCCCGATGTAGGTTTTTCTATACCAGCCAAGACGTTGAGCAGGGTTGTTTTTCCAGCACCGCTGGCTCCCATAATACCAATTAGCTTACCCTGCTCTTCTTTAAAGGTAATGTTGCGCAGTCCAATGTCGCCAGTTTTAAACTTAAAGCCAACATCATCAACGTTATATGAAATCCTTATGCTTGTTGAGTCGGCCAAGTAGTGCGCAACCACATCGGTATAGTAAACGGGCTTGCCTTTTGGTAGCTTAATTGAGCTGCCATTGGCAAAAAGGTATATGCGTTTATTGTTTATGGGAAGCCCGTTCAGGAAAACATCTTCGGTTCCTGTGTAGCGGAGAAAGTAAAGATCTTCGCTTTTAATTTGTAGGATAAAAAGATGTCCGTTGAGCGCTTCGGTGGGTATATGCTTGCAGTTTTCGCCTCTTTGTTCGCTATCGTGAATGGTAAGAATGCTCGAGTAGTCGAGGTCTTTGGGGTCGTTGTTGATAACAAAGTTTTCAATATCAACAAACTCTTCTTTCGAAACCTTAAAAACGTCGGCTACGGTGTTTATAATGGCCATGCGTTGATCGGTAAATTTTCTGTCGGCATTTACCAATTCAAACAAGCGAACCAGAGCCACAACTTTTTGCTTTTGGGTAAGCGTTTTGTTAATCTTTTTGCATATACCCAAAATTTTAACGGAATCTTTAACCGAGGTTAGCTTAACCCTTTTGGGTTGTCCATCGGTTTCCTCTTCTTTATCGGCATCGAATCCAGCGTGCTGGTCAAAAAGCTTAATGTACTCCTCTACAGTTTCGTCGTTTAGCTGCTGCAAAAGGAAGTTAACCACAAAGTCGCGTTCGTTAGACTCTACGCCTTCGTCCTGTTTTGCAATAATTGCAAACAATTGCATCAGAGCCTTCAGAATCTCTTCACTCATGGTTTAGCCTTTAGCCGATTTAGTTAAGGGTTTTAATTAGCTTAACGTGTAGCTAACCTGTTCGAATGGAACATCAACAATGTCGGCGTACTCTTCGCCTGCCTCTTGCATGTCCTCATCGTCTTCAGGGTAGAACCATTTTACCAAAATTTCTTTTCCATCTTCGTGCATCTCCTCCAGTTTCATAAGGATGTCGAGCAGAAGTTTTGAGCTGGCTGTGTTAAAGTAAACCAGCTTAAAGGTAAAGATGGTTTTCTCATTAGGGCTGGTAGCGTACTCGTCAAGCCAATTGAGAATTGGGTCATAAAAGGCTGTAACATCTTCGGGCAGCGAGCGGCCGGAAATCTCAAAGATGTCGTTATCAGCATCAAGTATTACAGTTGGGGTATCATCGGTACCCAGAATCTTTATGGTTTCCATAGCACTCGTGTTTACTCGTTTCTAGAAATGGTTGAGGTTAAGATAAAAAAGTGGTTTTCCTCGTCGATGGGAAGGAAATGGTACTCCAGCTTGCGGCCTGTTTTGCGTGCAATGTCAATAAAACCGAGGCCTGCTCCACCTTTTTCGGAAAGCCTTCCTTCGCGCATCTGAGTTTTGTATAAATCTTTTAACCCATCCTTATCGAGGGTGTTAATATGATCAAGGATCTTTGTAAGCTCCTCAATTTTTGTGTTCTCAATTACGTTACCAGTAGTAACATGGTACTCAATTTCGCCTTTGCTTACCATAAAGATTCCTCTTCCAGCAAACAAAAAGTCATCTGATCCAAAGCTGTCGGCATGCTTGCTAATGTTTTGCAGGCACTCTACCATAACGTGGAACACTTTTTTTTGCACCGTGTTTGACTCTTCCTCCTTGGCCATATTCGATTCGGTTAGGGAGGTAAAGGCCTTAGTAATTTGGTGCGTAATTTCACCCTCGTATACAAGAGTGATTTCGTGAGCCTTCATTGACTTGTAAAAGTCGTAAACGAACTCAAGAAAACCTTTAACATTTCTTTTATCCATAGCCCGTAAAATTAAATAATTTACCGATA